>JAIRKT010000029.1 GCA_031259965.1 Christensenellaceae bacterium
ATAGAACGTGCAATGGGACGAGAGATACCTATTTATCTTTTAACGCTGCCGCAGATAGCTTTGATGGCTGTCGGCATTATCAATAAAAATATTTTGGGCTTTAGCGCGCACAAGATAAAACCAACCCTTTTAGGGTAAAGAGGCTAAATTAGTCCAACTTTCTATTGTGCGACAATCTACTTTTTTATTGTGAACCTAAGAGCATAAAAGTCTCTGTTGCATCCTGTTATTACGAGTTACAACAGATAATGTATGATTAATTTATATCTGCATTTAATCTATAATTTGGATATGGCTTACTTTTAAAAAATGAACCGTGATTGCAATAGGCGTGCACAATAACTTCAGGGTCGTGTAATATTCCATGCAATGCAAAAAGATATCCAAGTTTTTCAATAAATTTTTTTCTTAAACGTATAGATTCTTTGACATGTTGGTTTCTTATCTCTACAGAAGAAAAATCGCCTATTATTAATTTTTCTTTAGCAATTCTAACACCTTCAAAAACTGCTTCAGGGGTAGGTTCGACAATTATAGAGTTGTTTTCATTATACCAATAATCTCTACCACCTGTTGATTTTGTCGAAACTACTGGTATTCCAGCCAATAAATATTCGCTCGAGGCAAAACATGCACCCTCTTTTTCAGAAAAAATACCACCAGCATATGATTGATTTAGTAAATCATTAACTTCAACTTGCGTAATTCTACTTTTATTAATATAGTCAGGATTCAATGATTGTAAATCAAAATATTCATCTTGCCTATATAATGCTCCCTGAATAACGCACAATTTTTTTACTTTTTGTGCCAAAAATGGTCTTTTTATTAATTCTGGTCTTAAATTAATCACAAAATCAAACCTTTTATATTTTACATCACGAGTTATTTTAAATATATCAAAGTCAATCCAGCAATTTTGATTACAAAAGAAACTATTAACAAGTCCCAATTTTATACAATGCTCCAATGATTGAGTATCATTTGCCATATGTATAAGCCTGGTATTATCAAATCTGCCCGATGTCACTTCATGGAAAAAATCAATTTGATTTTTAATTTCCTGCAAACTATAAGGGAACATTTGATTTGTAAAGAAAAAATATGAATTATTTGGAATATTTTTTGACGACCATAAACGAACCGAATTAGAGAGTCCCTCCATTACAAATACTGCAATATTCTTATCAACCCACAAGGCTCCGCCATTAAATTTTGTTGCATGGATAGGAATATTGCCATATTTGACTCTAAGTTTAACAATAGAATCAATATCGATAGCAGAATAATTAAACTGAAACCATGGTAACATTTACAAATCCACTTAAAAATCTAAATACTATCATTCCCTATTCCATCAAACAAATCCGCAGACCAACAGCTCTCAGTAGCAAGAAGATAGCTCATTTTTGCTTTTTCAATTAACTCATCTTTACTCATTTTACAAATTTTGGCACATATATCATCTGTACTGGTGTACAAAAATGTATTATAACGATCTTCTGCCGTTATTGCAGGAATATTTGAAGCAACTACAATCATGCCGTAACTCAAATATAATTTAAGTGTACCAGAAGTCAATATTTTACTATAAGAGAGGATTCCCACATTATATTCGGAACATAATTGATGAATTTCTGTTTCGGTTAACCGTCTAAGAATTGCTTTAACTCCTATTTTATTGCATTTGTCAGCTATATCTATTTTCAGCTCATCGTTATCGGGATTACCAGCAATCATAACTTCAATATCAAACTCTCTAAACTGCTTTGCAAGATTTAAAATATTGTCTATATCTTTATATTGTCTTAGCATACCCATAAATAAGACTTTTATCTTTGAGGTTTTGAGTTTTTCTATTCTTTTATTGATGTCAAATTTTCCATAATATCCCAAATAACTGCCGTGTCTATGAATTTTGATTTTATCTATTTTTAAAGGCAAGTAATTTAACTCTTTTATGTGACTGGTGCAATGCAAATGTATTCTATCGGCAGTTGAGCATAAAAAGTGACGCAGCCTTAAGTCCTGCTCGCTAAATCTATTTTCATGTGGAAGATGATTGTGTACAGTCCAGATAACAAATCCGCCTAATTGCTGAAAACTGCGCATTAGGTGAATAAAATTATTTACCATATCCCACGCGTCTTCACCTGTTTTACAATTTTTAAATATCGCATTTAACCAATGCATATGAAAAATTACTTTGCTATTCTGCTTGATAATAGAAATAGCTTCATCTATATAGCCTGCTTTTACACTCCATCCAATGTTAATATAGACACTGTATAATAATTTTTGATATGGGTTGCCACTACTATAATCTGGATAAAATATGATGTAGGGTTTACTCATACCATTGCGCTCATATAAGTATTAAAATCTAACTTTTCGATAGATAAAAAATCTTCAATTAGATACTTTTTGGTATTGTTATCAATATTTTTCAGATGGGCTTTGAGTTCGGATTTGACAATCAAATATACTCTTAAGGCATCATTATACGAATATTTTTTTATGTGCATAAGAAATCTAAATTTATATGTCTCATCTTGTAAAAACAGAATATATCTTGATGTTTGCGTACTAAATAGATTGTTTAATTCATAAAAATTGCGCAAACTGCTTATATGCTGTTCGACCAAATCAGGAACAATACTTAAATCTTTTTCTATCAAGGTAAAAGTAGATTCTTCACGTTTTTCATAAAAATACTTAGCCTTATTACAAACCATTGCTGATTTGCAACGAGTCAATACCATATTTGCAAAAACACCGTCTTGCCCACTTCTTATTGCCGGTTGACGTATAGGAAAAGGTTGTTCGACTATAGAACGTTTTATAAAACAACACCATCCGGCAAGTGCAGAAATATAATTTATCGGTCTATTTGATAAATACGGACGGTCAGGAGAACAAATATCAAGATTGTATTCAATACATAATTGATACATAAAAAATATGCTATTCTCTCCTATATAATCATCACTATCTACAAAATATAAATACTCTCCGCTTGCTATATCCATTCCTCTGTTTCTAGCAACTCCTTGACCGCTGTTTGTTTGGTTGATTACCTTGACTCTTTTGTCAAGCTTTGCAATTTCTTCAATGATTGACTGCGTAGAATCAGTTGAGCCGTCATTGATGACAATTACTTCAATGTTATGCATTTTATCTGATAATATACTTTTGATACATCTGTCGATGTATTTTTCGGTATTGTATGCAGCTATGATAATACTAACCGCAATACCATTAGTCATTTTTGAATCAATATGTATCTCTGACATTTTATTTTTTATTGATTCTTTTATTGTACTCCAAATCATTTCACTTGCTATTTTCTGCTTTTCCTGAATGGCATTATAAATATTCATACTTTGATATCTTAAATATTCAATTGTTCTTTGTTTGGCTTGCATATCAGAATTTATCCACTTTGCTAAATATTTTGCCATCTGTTCAATACTGTAAAATCTATGCCATATACTATTAACAGGAATATCATTTGTAGAATATTTTGTTGCAGAAAAAGGTTTTAAATTTTCAATAGCTTCGATTGTTTTAATTTTAAGTCCAGTTCCTTCTAACATTGGGATAAGCATAATATCAATGTCTTTATAAAAGTCAGCAACGTTTTCTATATAACCTTTTTTGTAAATTTCCAAATTATCATAATTTTGCACATAAGGGCAAATACTTCCGCCTATATTAATAAAAAACTTGGAAGAATATGGTCCCATTTTTGATAATTCACATAAAAATTTATTAATTGATACTCTATTTAAAGCATTGGATGATGCAATATAGCCAAATGCAATTTTTGAGGTTATATTTTTTTGATTTTGTGATATATATACAGAAATGGGATTAACACCGGAACCGCAGTACAATACTTTTGAGCTTGAATTTTTAATTAAATTTTCAAAATACTTACAATCATCCTCTGTAATTCCAAGAACTATATCAGCCCTCATTATTCCTTTAGCTTCTTCGTCGGGACGCGTAAAATACCATTGTTTTTCTATTCCCTGCTTTTCCAATAAGAAATCTCTATTAGAAAATACATCATGCGTGTCTAAAACTTTTACAACATTATTATTGAAAATCTCAAATATCTTAGACATCCACACGTATTCTATAAATACAACATCATATTTTTTATTAATACACTTTTCATGGACAAAAGCCATAAATTCAGGCGATACCCAATCATCAATACCATAATAATCATAATATGTCATATTCTTTTTATTTGGTTGCTGAAAATACAAAAATTGATTAAATTTTTTCTTTAGTTGTTCATTATATTGTATAGCCTCTTTTTCCCAACCATATAAAATAAAATCTATGGCAGCCCAATTTTTTTCAGCTGTTTCCATCATATATTTCAAATGTCTGCGATTTCCGGCATTAGTTGGAAACAATGGTGTCGGTGAAATCCATAATATATTTATTTTTGTCATTATAACTGCTTTTTGTAGTTTGGAATTTTACAAATAATCCTCCTCCTTACATACTCCATATTAAACACATCATATTGATACAAAGGACTGCCTTTATCTATCTTTCCATACTCTATTAGAGCTTTATTATAAAGACTTTGTCTACAATAATCATTTCCTGCTTTCAGACTCAATTGTACATGCTCCCATAAACATTAATTATTTTTTATTCACAACATTTATTCTTATTAATACGATTGATATTTTCAAAAATAGATTTTTACTTACATTAAACTAAATTTAAGAGCAATTATATATATATATATTAATTTTTGCTTAATTTTACTTTAAGAAATGATTTTTTTGAAATTTGAGATTTTATTTTAAAGAGAACTTTTTTTGTTTTTAAGATTTATAATTATTTTTTATTGTGCTTGCAAGCAGTTTGTCTATATATAATTGTTAAAGTTTTTAATATTTGTAATTATTTCCTGCTGATTTGATTTTGCTTTGAGATGAAGGTTTGGGGTAAATAATGAAAAATTTGAGAATTTTGGATAAATGAGTTTGATTAAAAAATGAAGATTTGTGTTTTAAAATTATTTTAAACTTATAAATGCTTTGCATTGATGAATTGCTGCTTCATAGCTTGCAATAATTAAAAAACAAAATATTGTAATTTACTTTTTATATCGCCAATACAAAAAATACATAAAAAAAACAATAAATTTGGCCATGTTCACATTTGGCAGCTTTGTGCCTGCTTTTAAAAGTATAACTTGGCCAAAAAACTTTATACAGTTTAAGACTCTACGTTTATTTATAAAATAGTCGTGACTTTTGGAAAAACTTTTAAACAATTTAAGACAAGATATTTTTCAACACTGTACCTGCGTATAATTCTTATTACTGTACATTCTGCCAATAAAGCATTGGATATGAACAGTCATCAAAAATCCAAGGTTCATCGTTGTTATC
>JAIRKT010000075.1 GCA_031259965.1 Christensenellaceae bacterium
TCGGTTGTGTGTTCGTTTTCCGTTCGTACTCGATATCCATCATGTTCTGTTTTATATAGATCAAAAAGTTTTTCAATCACGTCTTTTGATCGATAATCTTCTAGTACAGAGGTTGCATCTGTAGTCATATCATTTGTGAATGTAAAAAAATAACCATTTTTCTTCATCTCTTTATCAATGACTTCATGATTCAATTCATAGTCATACCCTTTATCGTTTTCGTGTTTTTTAAAGGCATAATACTGCTCAAAATCCTTCAATTTAGATTTGGAATAATACTTAATTTTAGTTATTTTCTCTGCCATCATTTCTATTTTTTTGTTTAACCTTTTTGTTTTCTCTGTATAGCTATGCAGATCAAAAAACATAAAAACCCTACCACTAACGCCGTTAATTTTCTTCTCAACTGAAATACCATACACATTATGTTTTACTAATTTATTTTTATAACTCATAATTGTGTTACTATAGTTGTTCAGAACCTCGATTGCGGCCTTTGACTTTGAGGACAATCCTATAACAAAACATTTACACATTTTTTTTAGTGCTTTATAGTAGACTTCCGTTTTAAATCCGCCATCTAATACGAATTTAATGTTAATTAAATTAACTTCTGCGGCATTTTCAAGAATATATGCTAAATTTGTCATGTCTGTAAGTGATCCATCGTAATGATTATAATAAAGTGGCATTCTATCATTTTCATTGCAGAATACGCCCAAATTAAAGTAATTAAGGTTCTCCTCATCTATATTATATTCTCTTTCTACACTCGGCATATCACTAAAACATGTTAAAACCGGAGTAACATCAAAACAAACAGTTTGCTCATTACAAATTTTAGAAATCCAGTTTACAAAAAACATATTTCTTTCATTATAAGTAATATTTTTAAATAGTGTGCTAACGGACTCTGATGTTAGTTTTGGTCTGTCAACACTTTCAAAATAAGTTGTTTCTAACCATTCCTCTATCACATAGATTGCGCTTCCATTTAAAATGGTGAATGCTGCAATTTTCATTATAGCGTTTGCCCTATTTTCACCAAATGCAATTTTCAAGCATTCATCTAATCCTATATCATGTGCAATTTTTTCAACAATAAACGAATATCCAAAATGAAACGAGTTAGGAAGATTCAAAGAATTCACACATTCATAAGTAAGATAATAATTCTTGTTTGGTATCATTAACCCAGTTTGAGAGTCAACCTTGCCTATGCAAATGGCTGAATTTCTGGGTTTTCCCTCTGCATTTCTGAAATAGTCAGTATATTTGTAGACAAAGCATTCTAATTTATACCCTGCTTTTTTTATATGAATACCTTTATCATTTGGAATGGGTATTGGCTTATTTATATTCAATTTAATGAACCTCCAGCATTTAGTATACTATATATCTCATATTTTTCCAAATTATCGAGCAATTAACGCAGTTTTTATAAATAATTTGCATTTAAACAATGCAAAATCAAAGTTAAAATGAATAGTTACGAAAAAAGACGACTAAAAAAATGAAATTTAACAGCTAGTAGCGGCTAAAATAAAAACTTTAAAAATAAATTGTCCATAATTATGTGGACAAAATTCTTAGAATTTTTCAACTTTTTCAGTGCCAGCTATATATTAATATGGAATTAAGGATATACTACGTAAAATTGGAAATTTACATGTTTAATGCAGGATTTTCCACGGAACTGCACTTACTCTGGTAATTAACTGACTATTTCTAATTTCCACAAACACCATTTTTTTTAATACTGTTTTTGTGTGATACAATTAACTAATCGTAAAGCATTTATTTATAAAATTCGGAGAAATTCATTATGGATATTGATTCTAAAACACTAGTCGAAATACCTAAAGAAAAAGCGTTCACGCTAAAAAGGCAGGTGCAAATCGTGAGCGATATGTATATAAATACTTTAAATATTTTCGCAACGCCGATGATAAACCTCGAAACAGAGCAATTCATATTGGCAAATATGAAATCAACAATAATTTAGATGACAAGTTGCAAAATGATGGTCTGTTTTTGTTGTTTACCAATGACACAGAATCGACTCCACGTGAAGTAATTGAATACTATAAGCAGAAAGATAATATTGAGAAATTGTTTCAGAAAATAGTGAATGATGTGGGAACTAGGAAACCTACAACACACAACGAATCCGCAACTAGAGGGAAACTCTTTACCGCCTTTTTAACATCTATAATATAGTCAACTATACTCTACTAACTAAACGGAATACTCATGCTCACTGGAAAACGCAATAAGTAATTGTCCAATATTAAGGTGACAAATATGCATGGTAAACTGCGTTTTTTAGAGGCCATTACTAAGAAACAAAAGCAAATTTTAAAGTTGCTTGGTGCAACAGAAATTATTAACTCATAGTGCTATTCTTTGTAATGTGAATTGTGTAATGGGTATCTTAGTTAAATTACAAGGTAAAGTACCTCCTAATAAATCAGCATTTTTTTTACTATTGTTGTATAAACTCACTCATTTTTATCTTTTTCAAACTTAATAGACAAAATATAGTGAAAATCTATGACTAATTAGCTTTTTCTGATTTTTAGAATTCATTAACTCAATCGGTTTTTTACGTTAAATTTTTTTTAATAATGTTCTCTTTATGGTATGATTTTAGTTAATTTTTAAATTTCCCGTTGGTAAAACTTACATTGCTTGTTAGAATGCAATATCCATGCCCGGAGGTCTTTAATGGCTATAAATTATAAGGAATTAGTTGATGTTCCTGATGAAGTTGGCGTTCATATTAAAATTGCTGGATCAAAAGCAGATAAATTTGTGTATAAACTATTTGCACAATCAAAAGTGGAAATGAACGGAAAACGAAATAAAACACATTCGTCATCCACAACAGATGGAAAACAATTCATTATATTTATCACAGCAATAGTAAAAACAGAGTTGATGAATAAACTACAAACGCATATAAAAAACAGATCATCATCTCTAGAAAATACCATAGCGAAATTATCAAACATAAAAATAGCAACTGATGATGCTTTAAAATCACAATTAGTCAAAACACCAACGCGTGAGCAAAAAATAATATTATCGGCATTTGATGCTCTCGAAGAAGTCTTAAATATAGGTAATAAACGCCTATGCTAGAATCTTGCGAAATTAAAGATATAGTAAATATTATGCTATAATTATTTTATTAGTTTTTTATTATATTATTGCTAATATATAATAATGCTGGAGAATGTATGAATTTTGATGAATTTATAATAGCATTAAACAATGAATATTCTAACAATTCAGAAAGAGGCCGCCGTTTTGAGGATGCTGTAGCTTGTTATTTTAAGGCTGATCCCTTTTTTTGCTTCGACATCAACACAATATGGAGATGGCGTGAATTTCCGTTCAAACTTCAATTTGGGGATGGACATGATGTTGGAATAGATTTAGTTATATTGGACTATAGTGCTAAGTATTGGGCAATCCAATGTAAATGTTATAATGCAGATACGTTAATTACCAAAAAACAGGTTGATACCTTTATAGCAACTTCTGCTAGATCCTTTATTGTTAATGGTTCTATTAAAAATTTTGAAAAACGAATTTGGGTATCAACATCAGACAACTTAACTAATCATGCAGAAGAAGTTTTAAACAATCAAAACCCTCCTGTTTTTAAAATTAATCGCAGTTTCCTTCTAAATTCCTGTGTTAATTGGAAAACAATATACAATAATGACCCATCAGATCAAGCAATTCCAGTTAAGTTTGAATTAAACCTCTTCCAAAAAGAAGCTGTCAAATGTGCCTATGAGTATTATAAAAAACATGATCGAGGCATGTTAATAATGGCATGTGGTACAGGCAAAACAATAACTTCACTTAAAATTGTTGAATCTTTATTTCCTAATGCTAAATTTGTGTTATTTTGCATACCCTCTATCACATTATTATCTCAAGTTTCTAGAGAATGGGTAAATCAATCTAAATTACCAATAAACAAGATCTGTGTCTGCTCTGATGTGGGCGTTGCAAAGATTGATTTAAATAAAGCAGATCCTATATTAGATAATATTAACGATTTACCTACACTAGTTACGACAAATCACATCTCATTATACGAGACATACCAGAATTTGAAAAAAAATAATTTTGTTTGCATATTTACAACATATCAATCAATAGATGTCATAAGTAAAGCACAAAAATTAGGTATGCCCGAATTTGATATTATAATTTGTGATGAAGCACACAGAACGGCAGGTTTTGTGGGTTCAAATGATGCAAAAATCTCTTCATTCGTAAAGGTACACGATAACAAAATTATAAAAAGCAAATTTAGACTATACATGACGGCAACACCTAGATTATACAGCGCTACTATCAAGGAACGTGCAGAATACAAAGATACTATTTTATGCTCAATGGATGATCCAACTATATACGGTTATGAGTTTTATAAGTTATCCTTTCGCAAAGCAGTTGATGCTGGATTGCTTTGTGATTATCGTGTTGTTACATTAACAATTAAAGATGATGATCCTGAATTACAGAGTTTAAATAGATATTATAATGCAAATTCGTTGGCAAAGAAACAAAACAATAGTGGATTGTATAAAGAGTTTAATACTTTAGTAAAACTGGCTGGTTGTAAAAACGCCTTATCAAAAAAATTTCATAATCCAAAATTTGTGTATGATGATTTTAAACCCATATCAAAAGTTGTTGCATACTGTGAAACAATAGAAATGTCAAAAAACATTACAAGAATGTATGAGGAATGGTCTAATAGTAATGTTGAACAAGAAAAATCAAATATTTACGCAACTATAGTTTGCGATCACATTGATGGATCAATGTCTTCTAACAAACGCGATGAAAAACTGAATTGGCTTAGGAAAAATAATGAGCTTGATTCTATAGAGAAGGAATGTCGAATTTTATCAAATGTTCGATGCTTAAGTGAAGGTATAGACGTGCCTGCATTAGATGCAATCATATTTTTATCAGGCAAGGATTCGCAAATCGATGTTGTCCAATCTGTTGGTAGAGTTATGAGACGTGCAGAAAACAAGAAGTATGGTTATATTATAATTCCAATAATTGTACCAAGTGGAATTTCTGCACTAGACTTCATAACGCAAAGTGACGAATACAAAATTATAAGTAATGTAGTCACCGCCCTGCGAGCGCATGATGAAAATATGGAATCCACTATTATTAAAATTGCTTTAAACAAAGAAAAACCAAAAAATATTGTTGTTATTGGAACAAATTCCCATAGTGACATTGAATCCGATCTAAATCTTAATGATTTATTAAATAAATGTTCTACAAATGATTTAGAAAACGTTATCTTTGCAAAACTGGTTGATACTTTAAATCTGAAATTGCATTGGAGCAGTTGGGCAGCTGACGTCGCGGAGGTTTCAAACAAGCACATACAAATGCTAACTAAAATATATGAAACTCAAGAATGTAAAGGTTTGTTTAATAATTTCATAGCTAATTTAAAATTAAGTACTAACAATCCTAATTTGAATGCTCGCGCTGTTATAGAAATGTTAGCCCAACATAAAACAACAGAACCAATATTTAATGCGCTTTTTAGTGACTATGAATTTGCAAAATTTAATCCAATTACAATTGAGCTTGACGATTTTTTAACTAAAATATCTCGTTTTACCGAATCGTATAATGTTAAAAATTTAGATGAATTACATGAAAGCATAAAACGGCGAATTGGTATTCTTGATAATTTAAAAGCACGGCAAGAGGTAATTATCGAACTATATAATACTTTTTTTAAAGTTGCATTCCCTAGCATGGCAAAAGATTTGGGCATAGTATATACACCAATCGAAATTGTCGATTTCATATTACATTCTGTAAATGACATATTGAACAACAAGTTTGGACTCAATTTAACCGATGAAAACGTAACAATTTTAGATCCATTCACGGGCACGGGCACCTTTATAGTTAGATTGCTTCAAAGTGGGCTTATTAAACCAACAGACCTAAAAAGAAAATTCAAAAAGGAAATATTTGCTTGTGAAATAGTATTATTAGCATATTACATTGCATCGATTAATATTGAAAACACATATCACGCTTTAACAGAAAACAAAAATTTCAATATGTTCGAAGGCATATGTTTAACCGATACATTTCAATTTGACGAGCTTGCTGAGACTGGCATTATGCTAGGAACGAAAAATGAACAGCGTATAAGAAATCAATATGAACAACAAATAACTGTAATAATAGGAAATCCACCCTATTCTGTACACGGTGGTAGTGATACTGCATCAAATAATCACAAATACAAAAAATTAGATGAGAATATAAAGAAACTCTACATTCTAAACAGCAACTCAAAATTAGTTAAATCAATGTATGATAGTTATATAAGAGCTTTTAGATGGGCTACGGACAGGATAGGTGACAACGATGGCGTTATAGGGTTTGTCAGCAACGGAGCATACATTACATCTACTAGCAATAATGGATTACGAATTTCATTTGAAAATGAATTTTCAGATATATTTATTTATGATTTACGAGGTGATAGAAGAGTACCTGGTTCTAAATGCAAAAGCGAGGGACGAAACATTTTTGGCGAGGGATCACGAACACCCATAGCAATAACCTTACTCGTAAAGCGCAAAGGTTTTAAAGGTAGGGCCACCATACATTACTGTGATATAGGTGATTCACTTAAAACAAAACAAAAACTTGACAAATTAAGGGAGTCTAAGTCTTTTTTTTCTGACAAAATGCCAACTACTCGTGTTCTAAAAATAGTTAAACCTGGCGAATGGTTAATTCAAGAAAATCCAACTTTTAAAAACTTTACATCACTCGCACCAGATAAAACAAGCAGATATGATGAATTGTCTAAAAGTGTGTTTACAACGAGCGCTCTCGGCGTCACAACGAGTAGGGATGCCTGGGTATATGGATATTCAAGAAAATCATTACTTGATAAAATTAATACCTGTATAAATTTCTATAATGAACAATTATTAAAATCACAAATTAATGAACCTACTAAAATTTCTTGGTCTTCATGGCTGCGTCAACTTGCAACAAGAAACATTAAACTAGATTTAGATCCTATATTAATCCAGAAAGCAATGTACAGGCCTTTCAATTCAAGACTTCTCTATTTTTCAAATGATTTAAATGAAAGAGGCATATTCTTAAAATCATATTTTCCAACACAAAATTCTATTAATTTTGTTATTTGTATATCAGGTGCTGCTTCAAAAAATGATTTTTCTGTTATTATTTCAGATTCCATTGTCGACTTTCAATATTTATTAAACACTAGATGTTTTCCGCTTTACTACTTTGAATACAAAACAATTTTAACAGATAAAAAAAAGCAGAGCAACTTTCTTTTAGAAAATGAACTCGACCATTCAATTCGAAAGGATGGAATTAGTGACTATTTTGCAAAGTGTGTAGAATTTAAGTATGCGAAAAAAATAGCAAAAATAGATATCTTTTATTATGTTTACGGTATCTTGCACAGTCCTGAATACAGAACAATCTTTGCAGACGATTTAAAACTCGCTTCACCTCGTTTACCATTAGTAGCTAGTATTGATGATTTTTTTACATTTAGCAGAGCAGGATATGAATTAGCATCAATACATTTGAATTATGATACCATACAAACATTAAGTAGTATTAATGTTGTTGGTAATACCGATAATCTCAAAATAACAAAAATGTACTTTGCAAATCCTAATCAAAAGGATAAAATTATTTTTAATAACGATGTCTCTATTGAAAACATACCCAGTATTGCATACGAATACAAATTAAAAGGCATCAGTGCAATTGAACATGTAATGACGCAATATCAAATAAAAAAAGACAAACATAGCGGAATTGTTAACGACCCAAATGAATGGTGTGAAGAAATTAACAACTCTAACTACATATTAAATTTGTTGTTATCTACTATATCTGTTAGTGTCAAAACTATGGATATAGTCAAAAATCTGCCTAGTTTAAATTTTAATGAACTAAATGATAATTAGATTTGAATTTGCAAATAAAATTCTCTATGCATTGTTGGAATTCAAAAATATGGTTTTTGCTTGATAAGGCAGAACAAAACAAATAGCAAATTTTTTTAGTTATACGCTCAATGCATAATTCCACTTTCATAACAACTTTAGAATCACTCATTTTGATTTAAAAATATTGTGCTCCTCCAATACAATTAGACTATGTTTAAAGTAACTATAATATTTAGTAATATTTAGCATATGTTGATTAAGAGTTTTAAAAATTTTAATGTTAAAACTCGTTAGTTATTTTGCTATTCTGATGAAAAAAACATGATTTAATTTAAACTAAATTCAGTTTTTTACACATATGAGAAAGAGAAAATTTAGTTTTCATCGTACGATACATCGTACTTGCATTCATATCGACCTCGATCGATTACAATTTCATTTTGGTATGCATCTAAAATAGCAATATAATTTGCTTCTGCCACATAATCCTCTGGGTTTTCAATTGTTAAATGAGAATTAATTCCGCCCGTTAAAATGCCACCATCAGGTTGTGTATATACAGATATTATGTAATAACTATTAACTTTGAGCAGTGAATCGTCTTGGTAAATCCAAAATGATTTATGGTCCTGACTTATGCCCCCTGCCTTTTTAAGAACAATTTGCTCTGATTGTTTTAATTCACCTTTTATGTTTTCAATAATTTCAATATTATATAATGTCAGTGGAAAATTGTTTAAATTTGACAAATATTCAGTTGTATTATAACTACTGACTTTGCATACAAACACGTAATCAGCATCCCCTACTACTTGTCTTAAATCAGCCATGTTTATTGCATATTGTGGCAGCGCGTATGTTATTGGGAGAGCGTCTGAACCTAAAATTTTAGATATTTCTTCATTAGTTAAACTATCATCACCACACCCCCATAAAACTGCTGTTAAGATGCATATAATAATCAGAAGGCTTAATAATTTAGTTATGTTTTTCATCTAATCACCTTTTTTTATGTTAGTCAAATAAGTATGAAAAATAAATATTATGTAACTTTATCATTATAACTCAAATTTTATTAATTTACAATCAATTAAACATTAACCGATTAATAAATTGAGAGAACAAGCAAAAAGCGGCACATATTATATACCGCTTATCAAATGGCTCCCCGTGTTGGACTCGAACCAACGACATTTCGGTTAACAGCCGAACGCTCTACCAGCTGAGCTAACGAGGATCGTTTATGTTTTGCAATGCACAATGCCCAAACCGCTCTCGC
>JAIRKT010000030.1 GCA_031259965.1 Christensenellaceae bacterium
TAATTCAAAAGTTATACAAGCCGACCTAGACCATCAGCTAAACTAGCAAGCACTATACCAAGGAAATTGCGTCCTGTAATGCCATCAACATTATCATTTCCGTAAGCTCTTCCATGCAAAAATGAAGCCACAACAGTACCAAAACGAAGATATCCGACTACGCCGCCAACATATTTGTCGCCTGTAACTTTTCCATAACCAAAAGTAGCAGTTATGGTACTAAACTCAGAATATCCCGCAACGCCGCCAACATACTTACCATTTAAACTTGTAATATCTCCTCTGGTATATGTTGCGGTTATCGTACCAAGGGTGATATCTCCCGTAACACCGCCAACATAATTACCTGTTGCCTCAACATTAGTTGCGGAAGATGTGGCTGTTATCGTACCAACATTAACAGCTCCTGCTATACCACCTATATAACTGCTGCCCTTAATGTCCCCATTAACAGTTACAGCAGTTATCGTACTACGGACAGCATATCCTGCGATACCGCCGACATAATTATCGCCTTTAATTCCATTGTTGCCTAAAGTAAGTCTGAGAGCTAAAACATTACCGCCTCTTACGTAACCAAACAATCCAACATAGTCAGTGGATGGGCTGTTAATGGTCAAACCTTTAATCTTATGAGCCTTTCCTGAAAATCTGCCGGTAAAAGGATTTGCTTTGTTGCCGATAGGTGTCCAATCCGCATCGCTTAAATCTATATCAGCTTCAAGTACATATCTGCCGTCCAAGTTAGATTTGATAGCTTCCAAACCAGCTCGATTGCTTATTCCTACAACATTAGCCACAGCAAAAAGAGCAGTATCTGAATCAACCCGTAACTCCTCAACTGCTTCTGCCGAATTCACTTGATATAAAGGCTTTGAGTAAAAGTCGGTTGGGCTTATCGTCTCTCCGTCGCTAACCGTTTCCACACTCAATAGCTTCAAATCTTCGTCATAAAATGAGACTTCATGAACAGCATAATCCACAACTGTAATTACGGCTACATCACTAGTAACATTGGCATATGACGTCAAATCAGCATTTATGTTGGTGACAACAACATAATAATATGCAAAGCCATCTGATGGTGCAATAGATTTAAAGACATCGCTGTTTTCGCCCTCGATAGCAGTTCCGCCCTCAGTACTGTTTTTTGTATTGCTATACCATTGATATGTCAATACTCCGCCATCTGTTACTTGTGCAGTTACCTGCAAAGTAAATTCGCTATTCGCTGTGGCAAGTTTGCTTTTAGGTTGAGCGGTGATTTCGGGAACTTGAGCTCCTCCGCAACCAATTAAGAAAAAACCAAGGAATAGAGAAAGAAATAAAACTTTAAATTTTAATAAAGATAAAGTTTTAATTTTAGTCATTAAGACCACTGCCATTTTGAACTCCTTTCGTTAAAAATTTATTCACTGATAAGGTGAATTTTAGAGATTATATCAAAAAAATAGTATTAAAACAATAACTTTTGATATTGTTTATAAAATTTATTATTTTTATCTATTTTTGTAACCATAAGAAACATAAAATATAATTTTATCTATACTAAATTAATATAATATAGCATTAATTGACAAATTTGGATTCAATAGCTGAACACAAACAGTAAAAACTTTTCATAATTTAAATATTCAATACTATTAAGCATTATTAAAATATGAATTTTCTTAAGAGTTAAAATACTATTTATTTAATAAATATAGATATATATAATGAAAAATTATTTTCAGCATAGAGACTTAAATGATAGAAGAGTTATACTGCCTGATATCGACACAAATACAACAATCTTGCACAAAACATCTCCCAAGAAGATATAGAACTTGAAAAAGATTTTTTATCCAATAATAACAAACTCAAATTACAAGGAAGTATCATCAAGCAATATATACACTAATAAACGGCAGCGAATTAATGCAAGCAGTGTGACAAAAAAGTTTTAACTTAAAATTATAGATTTCTGTTTTAAAGAGAATAATCTTTTTTAGTAATTTATATGGATTGCCACATCGTGCTTTGCACTCATCACAATGACTAAAAAAGGGGAATTTCCCTAATATAGATTCCCGTAACGCACATGCAATGCATCATGAATGATGGATGATTTGGAGCTGATTTCATTTTATTCATTTGTTTTGTCTGGGTTTTAATGTTTTGAGGAGTTAGTTATACTTTTTTGGTTTAGTTTATTTGTTTGAGAGTTTTGGTTTTTGAGATTTGAAGTTGGATTGTGAATAAATAAGAAAATTGTCTCTCGTCACTGCAAGAAGCACTGACAATAGAGCTATTTGAAAAATAATTACCACTTTATTCGCTGTTGTAAGCTATAAAAAATTATCATAAATGAAAACAATTAAGAGATACAAAAGTGCAATGCCATGTTATGAAGATATAATTTAGAATAAATAAGGGCGACAAAGCGCCCTTATAATAAGTAACCACTCCACACTTTTATAGTGCAAGAAATAATTTAAGGGTTATACAAGCCAACCCAAGCCATCAGCTAAACTAGCAAGTACTATACCAAAGAAATTGCGTCCAGTAACACCATCAACATCATCATCCCCATAAGCTCTTCCGTGCAAGAATGAAGCCACAATAGTACCAAAACGAAGATATCCGACTACACCGCCAACATATCTTGAACCGGTAACTTTTCCAATACCAAAAGTAGC
>JAIRKT010000077.1 GCA_031259965.1 Christensenellaceae bacterium
AGAGGGCTTCACAAATGAAAATATCGACACTGTCTATATCCCAGACATCGTTTCTAACATAACAAATAACACATTTGCGCACTCAGAAGTCTTAATTGTTACCTCCTACGAATCCAAACCAGAAGGTTGGGAAGATGGTTGGAATGGGGACAATGAGGTTGAATGGGGAGCAGAATTATAAAATGTCTCGTAGGTTAAGGTTATTATGAACAAAATAAAAATAACATCAAAAATCGTAGCGATTGTTGTAGTTTTAATATTGTGTGTTTTGTCTTTGGCGGCATTAGGTTCAATCGGATTGTTGTCATTTGCAGATAATATATCTACGAATGGCGGAGATGGTGGATTCGGTGGTTCTGGTTATAATGGCGGAGATGGCGGCACTTGTTCGAATGTTTCGTATAGTAAAGTAAATTCATTATGCATTACACCAAGTACATCAACTGGACTACAAGGAGCTTGCAGTAAGGGCGGGATCGGAGTCGATGGTGGTGCAGGTGTACTGGTTTAACAACGGGTGCACCTGGTTGGAGTGACTACACAGGAGGATATTGGTATTGTTAAATATGATTGAACTTAAAAACATTAATAAAACTTATAAATCAAAACACTCTTCAGTAACAGCGTTACAAAAGGTTAGTATAACGTTGCCAGATAGAGGAATGGTTTTCATTGCTGGCAAATCAGGCTGTGGTAAAACTACTTTACTAAATGTTTTGGGCGGCCTGGATGGGTTTGATTCAGGTGAATTTTATTATAACGACGAATCAACAAAAGAATATCGTAATGCCGATTGGGATAAATATCGTAATTCCTTTGTTGGTTTTGTTTTTCAAGAAAATAATCTATTGGAAGAATATAATGTTTATGAAAATGTAAAACTTGCAATTAATCTTCAAGGTGCAAAAAATGAGTCCGATACTGTTTCGGATGCATTAAAATATGTTGGTTTGGACGGTTATCAAAAAAGAAATATCAACGAACTTAGCGGTGGTCAGAAACAACGTGTTACCATAGCAAGAGCGATTGCAAAAAGTTCAAGAATCTTGTTGGCTGACGAGCCAACAGGAAGCCTTGACGAAAGTACGGGAAGAGATGTTTTTTACCTACTTAAGACACTTTCTGAAACTCAACTCGTTGTTGTTGTTACCCATGATATCACCTCTGCTAAAATTTACGGCGATATGTTAATCGAAATGAGTGATGGACGTATAACAGCAGTAACAAACCTCAAAGAAATTACTAATAAGCAAGTAGTTTACAGTAAAGCAAAAAAAAGTCAATTAAAGCCTAGCATTTATTTTACATTGGCAACAAAATCGTTTAAGCAGGCACCTTTTAGATTGTTTGTCCTTGTGCTTTTAAGCATGTTTGGATTCTCTTTAATGACAGGAGCTCTAAAATTCTCATTTTGGCAACCATATGAACTACAAAATCAGGTAATTGAAAGTAATGGAAAGGCAATTATTTCTCGCACACCCATTACTATAGAGCACGGAGGACTTGGGCGTATAGAGGAAAGATTTTTTAACTCAAATGACTTGACTAATTTTAAGAACAAGTTTCAAAACATTAAAGTGTTCAATGTTGCAGAGCTCAGTGGACTATATGGTGGTATAAATATAAATTATAATCAATTAAATGAACGAAATCAAATATATTACACTCCTGCTTTTCAAGGTACGATAAGTATTAATTCTCACGACCTTGAATTGTTTGGAATAGAGCTACTTGCAGGCGAATTCCCTTCAACACAATGGGGACCATATGATGTTGCTATTTCGGAATACCTTTTTGAAATATACTCAATAGCAAATTATATCGAAAATGGACTTGATGAAATTGAGATTAAAAACTACGAGGATTTGATAGGGAAAAAATTATACGATAATAAATATACAATTCGAGGTGTTTTAAATACGCATTTTTTAAAAGAAGAATATCGCTTTATCAAAGAATATGCATTAGGAATTCATGATAATTTTTCAATTGACTGGACAACTGAATTTTCTAGATATGCTCAAATTGGATTCCATAATTCATTGTTTATGAACCCTAATTATGATTCCGAGAAAAATAGTAAATATCTTATAATACCATACGATGAAGTGGTATTTTCTGATAGTAATTTTATTCGTGCAATTTTTGATAGTTCTGATTATCTTTTTGTAGATTATTATTCGCAAATATTAAAATATCAAGCGAGTGATTCAGCAAGCTTTGGGAACATAATGATTGTAATAGCTCTTGTAGCAATTGCCTTTGCAGTAATATTATTTGCAAATTTTATATCTGTGTCCATTTATGACAAGATGCGACAGATAGGAATTTTACGTGCCCTCGGTGCTACAAAAAAAAGCATCACATTTATTTTTATTTTGCAAAGTATTATCATCGCATTAATAGTACTTGCTTTTTCAAGTTTAATGATCAATTTTGCAATTATGCCATTACTTCTTATAATGGGTACAACCTCAACTTTTCCCTTTCCCTGGTATTCTATTAAATTTATAGATTATGTCATTTTATTTGGTTTGATTGCGATTACTGCGATAGTTTCAAGTTTATTACCTCTTGTTAGGCTCGTGAAAAAAACACCTCGTGAAATAATTGCTTCGAGCAAATAAAAAGGTGTTTTTGGTATATTTAACGTGGCATGTAGTTTTTAGAAAAAATCATGAAGTTCCTAATTTCCGCACATTTAGGCACTATGCAACCAAATTCAAATTAATAATTTACGATTTCATTAAAATAAATCAAATTTTTATTCAAAATACTTGCATATTGAATTGCAATGTGAT
>JAIRKT010000120.1 GCA_031259965.1 Christensenellaceae bacterium
TTAATTATAGTACAAAAATATCAATGAATGCAAATATAAAATGAAATTTTTTTTAATTACAAGTAATATAAGATACCAAAACTGAAAGCTTTTTAACTCGTTAGTTTAAATCTCACTAAAACTCCAATTTATGATTGTATCGCCAAAAATATTTTGCACAATAAAATATCACTAAAAATTCTAAACATTAATCATTAAAACCAATAAAACACAAGTTCTTCTGATTTAATTCTAACAAAAAAGTAACTTTATAATGAGTGCTATGCCTTTGGCAACACAGTCTTACATTAAGATTCTAAAAATATCTTTATAATTACACAAATAACTATTAATACAAAATATTTATAAGTATTTTATTTCAGAAAAAAATAACTTTATGTGTTAGTCTAGTGCTTATACGAAAATTTGAAAATTTAACAAAAATGTTACTATAATGCAAAACTTAAGCATTTTTTTTAGTTTACATATTGCTAATCAACATTATACTTGACAAAATGGGTTAATTTATATATAATTATAATACATACAAAATGACTATTAAATGTTTTTGTTTTATGATCAACTCGACTCTTAGCATTTATTGTTTAACACAAATAGTACTTTAATAATCTTTATTGCAACAAAATACCATAACCAAAGAGTGCTTGTTGTCTGTTGACAATACATACTAAAATATCAATTACTCCTGAGTAATTAATTGTAGTCAATCGTTTTAAACAACAAAAATTATGCTTTTTGCAATTGCAAATTTGTCTTCAGATAACTAACACAAAAAGGGAATATAATGAGAATTAACAAATATCTAGCTACATGCGGTGTTGCATCGCGCAGGGCTGCAGATCAGATAATTAAAGAAGGACGCGTAAAGGTAAATGGTAAAACTATAACCGAGCTAGGCGTTGAAATAAATATTGATAATGATACCGTGATTGTCGATGGTAATCGTTTAACACTTCGCAAGCGCTTTGTTTATATAATGCTTAATAAACCTAAAGGCTGCGTATGCACTGTTAATGATGAACATGGACGCAAAACTGTTATGGAATACGTTAAACTAGTTGATCCCAAGAGACGCATTTTCCCAATTGGGAGATTAGACTACGATAGTGAAGGATTACTGCTATTAACAGACGATGGGAATATGGCATACAAATTGACGCATCCTTCTCACGAAATATCAAAGACATATATTGCAAAAACTGAAACCGAATTGTCTGAAAGTGCTTTAGAACTTTTAAGAAATGGGGTTACTATCGACGGCGTAAAAACTCATCCTGCTAAAGTAAAGTTGCTTGCTAAAGAAGAAAACGAATTCAGATATGAAGTCGTCATATTCGAAGGTCGAAACCGTCAAATTCGAAAAATGTTTGCTGAGGTTGATAAACATGTGACTTTTCTAAAGCGCACTGCTATTGGCGATCTTAAACTAGGTGGTTTGGGACGCGGACAATCAAGATACCTAACGGATAAAGAAATAGCATTACTTAATGAAATTTAAGCACTTCATTAGCTAGGTTCAATATGTATAACACAAAAAGAACAACTGCATACTTTGTTATACTTTGTCTTATCATCTCTTTTTTCGTCCTAACACTCATGGCATGTGAAAAGAAGATAGAGCAGGATATAACTATATCATTTCAAACTTTTGGAGGTACAGTTGTTGAATCCAAAATATATAACCCCGATAACTTTCAATTCCCAGATGATCCCACATACGATGGAATGCTCTTTGATGGTTGGTATTATGATAAAACCATAATTAACAAGGTGGTAGAAAATGATTTCTCACCAGACTCATCTATCACATTGTACGCTAGTTGGGTTACAGCACATTCATTATCTTATTTTGATTCACCCATTTTAACATATATATATTATGATCCACTGACAAACAATCCTATAAACTTTGCCAAATATAATCAAACAGTACATTTGGCAATTTATGCCACAGCAGGATACTCCCTTGTTTCTGATTCATTAATAGTTGAATCTGAAGGTGGGTTATCTATTCAAACCACTATTATATATGAAAAAATTGATGAATTAATTATTTCCATACTTATACCTGATGATTCTGTTAAAGCGTCAATATCGACATCTAACAGATCCTATAATTTTCAAACAACAATACAAGGTGGCAATGCTGACATTTACTTAACACATCAGAATCAAATTCAATTTGGTGAAGAGGTTTCATTTGTTGTTTATCCATCATCGGGTTTCTATTATGTAAACGCTATTTTGAAGGACACCTATAGCGAAATAGTGGTTGAAAACAACACATTTATTATGCCTGCAAGCAATTGCTCATTAATTATTAACCTGCTTCCACTAGCCCCCAATGCACTAGTCCAAATCGAAACATCAATAGTTGGTGAGGGCAGTGTAATTTTATCTAATGAAACACCCATAACTGGTGAATTTGTTGGGATATCCGCTTTGCCTGGGGATGGATATTACTTAGATTCTATATCCCTTAATGGCAGTGTTATTTCCTCCCATTTCTCTATTCCTGGTGACATCCAAATCGCCAAATTAGATGTTGTTTTTGCGCCTGTAAATAAAAACCTATTATATACCATAAGTTGTTTGCCTGGTACACATGGTAGCGTCTCGGTTAGCAAGGTAAGATTTTATCCAGGCGAATCTGTAGAATTTATAGCAAATCCCCATGACTCATATCAACTTGATTCAATATTCTACGATGGAAATTTCTACTCACCATTTAATTTTATTATGCCTAAAGCTGATGTATTATTAACACCTATTTTTACTCCTATAAAACATGCTATCACGATTGACTATTCAATTGCTCATATGGTCTCATTAAATACCTATAATGCTCACTCTGGTGAAATCGTATTTATTAACGTAACAGCTGAGCCGGGCACGCAATTAAAAACACTTTGTATTAATAATTTAGTTTTAACCACTCTTGAATTTGAAATGCCAAATCAGACTGTAAATATTACTGCCGCATTTGAAAGTTTCCCTATTGACCCAGACACATTATATCCTATTTTTCATTATAATGAATTTGTGACTGGTGGTATGGTTAGTTTAATAGCTGACAAAAATTATGCTAAAGCAGGTGATATAATAAATGTACAACTTGATTATTCTGGCAATCTTAATATCTTATCTATAAATTATCATACTAGCACTGTTAACGAATCTATTATTGGATACACTTTCATAATGCCTGCCTCAGACGTTGAATTGAGGGTTTCATTCTCTCAAAGTCCAGATATTCACGAGTATTCTGTGTCTATAGATGCTGATGCCAGCGTCATTATTTCAACCGAACAATCAACCTACTTAAAAAGTAGTGCTGTATCAATTCACATATCCGATGAATACAAAACAAAAATTTCAGCAATATTCTATTATGATTCAAATACTAAAACCACGTTGCCCCTTGTCTTTAACATGCCCGCTTTTGATATTATATTACATGTCGAGCTAAAAGAATCCGAACCCGTTGTTGAACAAATAAATTTATACAATTTTTATATTAATTCAAATTCTAATTTTTTCAACAATGGTTTAATATCTAATTATTACGACAAATATAATGATATCGAATCATATCTAAATAACAGAAATCTCACTCATTTCAAGGGGAAAATCTCGCAAATTCTGAGCTTTTCTGGATTGGGATCTGATTTTATTGTTTACAAAACAATTAATCCAGAGACTTCAATAAAATTGTCACAGTCTATTTATTTAAAGAATCTGTCCCCTTCATATTCTATAGGAGCATATGGTAATTTCGTTGTTCAATCGTCCGCTACCGATTTTTCCAACATTTTGATGATGCTAAATCACGGAATCGAGCAGCTGAATGACTTCATTTTGTTTAAGGATGGGCCTCTAACCTATGTGATTTATGCATATATCGGTAATAACTCCATTATTTCTATACCTTCCGTGTTTAATGGCATAGCAATAACAAAAATATTAGCTGGCGCTTTTAATTTTGACAACAATATTACCTCTCTTAATTTAACCAACATACAAGAACTTGAAAATGGCGCATTAAACAATCTAGCACATATTTCAAAAATCGATTTAAGTAACATACAAACAATGTCAGATGATGCACTAAAATTCTGTATGTCTCTCAATTATATTCACGTTGACACAAGAAACAAATACTATGCTAGTTTTGATGGCATATTATATTTAAAATCACAACTCAAAATCCTGCGTTATCCACCAAAAAAATCAGGTAATTCATTTACAGCCAACACAACTCAACAGCGTTTTGCAAGCATAGGTGATTACGCATTTTATGGCGCGCAAGCTTTAACATTAATTTCTTTAGATGGCATATCCAGTATAGGTGATTATGCATTTAAAGATTGTACTTCACTGAAAGGTAGTTTGACGGGACAATTATCTTTACCATCTCTTGTTATCTTAGGTGCATACGCATTCCAAAATTGTCCACAAATAGTTAAATTTATTATGCCACGTCTTAGATCAATAGGCGATTTTGCATTTTTAGCAGGAACTAATACTCTCACACTAGAAATCACAAATTTAGTCTTAGATTTAGATGTCGTACCAATTCAATTCACCGAATCAACATATGAAAATATTACAATTCTGACTACTTTTGATAGTTTAGATAATTTACGACAATCAAAAACTTGGATATTATTTAAAGATCGATTTAGATTAGCACAATTAGATCAAAACAAAGCTCTTCTAATGTTTGAATCTGATGGATCCTATGTTAATTCAATTGCCAATCTCAATTTGTTAACTACACTCCCAACACTGCAAATCCCCAGAAAGGAAGGATTTGCATTTGTCGGTTGGTATGTTGATAAAGATAGAACCATCCCTGTTGACTATAATACTGCTATCATTAGTTATGTAGATTCGGATAATGTATTAATTTTATATTCATTATTCGTTATCAATAATTAGACCATATTTAGGTTCTAAATTCCTAATGTTTAACATAATCTAAATAGTAATAGATGCATTATCGTCGATTTAATTTATTTTAATTAAAAATATGCATAAATTCGACTAGACAGATTAATTATAATATAGGAGGTAGCTTATGATTTTGGTATTTAAGAAAAAAACGGTAGCCATTGTATCAGCATTAGTAGCAATAACCATTATAGGAATAGCTATTATGATAGGAATAATAAATGTTAAACCAACAGATGCGTCAACTAAACTTATTCCTATATACTACGTTAAATCCGAATCAAAAAAAGTTGCATTAACCTTTGATGCTGCGTGGGGTGCTGACAAAACTATTGGCATATTGGACATATTAGATAGAAATGATTGCAAATCTACATTCTTTCTAACAGGTTATTGGATTGAAACTTATCCTGATCTAGTAGAAGAAATAAATAAGCGAGGACATCTTGTCGCGAATCATAGTGCAAACCATTTGCATATGATAGATTCGACGATAGACGAAATGTCAAAAGAAATTGCTTATGTGTCAGATAAAATAAATTCTCTTATAGGCAAGAAATGTGAGTATTTTCGTGCGCCATATGGTGAATACAACAATACTTTAATAAAATGTGCAGAATCCTACGACCTTAAGGTTGTTCAATGGAATGTTGATACCCTTGATTGGAAAGGAAGATCTGCGTCAGATATTGTGCAAACAGTTGAGCAAAATACTATTGACGGATCAATTATCTTGTGTCATAATGATTCTGCTAACATATTAGAGGCACTACCTTTAATGATAGTTGCATTAAAAAATAAAGGATTATCTCTAGTAACACTATCTGAACTAATAATAAAATCTGATTACATCATAGAAAATGATGGCAGACAGATTGTTAGTCCAAAATAACTGAAAGAAACTAGTTTGTTAAATTCAAACATAGGGAGACATATATGGACAAATCAAACATATCTATTTCTAATAACTCAGTGTTTTTAACTGGTAAGATCTGTAAGGAGCTCACATACTCTCATGAGGCATACAGTGAGGGGTTTTATGAAACAGAGTTGGAGGTACTACGTCTAAGTCAACAAACCGACATAATACCTATTACTATTTCAGACCGTTTGCTAAACGACATGCCTATTGATATAGGTTCGTTTATAAGTTTACATGGGCAGTTTAGAAGTTATAATCGTACTGTGGATGGATCAACGCGCCTATTATTGACGGTTTTTGTTCGCGATTATCAGTTAAGTAATAACCCTGAACGCAATCCTAATTTAATAGAAATTACTGGATATATTTGCAAACCACCAATTTATAGAGAAACCCCATTTAAACGCGAAATTTGTGATATACTCGTTGCTGTTAATCGGGCATATAACAAATCTGATTACATTCCTTGTATAGCATGGGGTAGGAGCGCGCGCTACACTTCAACTTTACCCATAGGTTCTCGTGTGACAATATCAGGACGCATTCAAAGTAGAGAATATCAAAAACAATTTTCAGATGGCACTACAATTAAGCGTATCGCTTATGAAATAAGTGTAAGCAGAATATCATTATTAGATTCGAATATAAACTGTCAGAATTTTCCACAAAGAAATAGTCAAACTCATTATGGCGATTTTTATGATGAAGGACAGCCTAATAATTATTTAGACACTGAATGTTGTGCCGATGAAACTGACGCAAATAATTCTGAAGACTCAAACACAACCAACTCAGAAGATGATTAAAACATATGGTGATAAACTTTGGATAAAATAAAATTTAACCTAGATCAGATAATATCAAGGGCAAATGCTGTTTGTATTGAAAACGGCCTTGACATTAATTCTTATGAAATAGTGCCTGCAACTAAAACACGCTCTATTGAACTTATAAAGGCCCTTATTGATGATGGCAGAATTAAAACCTGTGGCGAAAATCGCGTCCAGGAGTTTGTAAGCAAATATACTGATGCAATTCAATGGGATATGATTGGCAGACTGCAAACAAACAAGGTCAAATACATAATCGATAAAGTTAGACTGATCCAAAGCGTTGATCGTCTTGAATTACTACAGGAAATAAACAAAAGAGCATTCGCTATTGGCAAGGTTCAAAAAATATTATTAGAAGTTAATACTGGTGCTGAAGAGAACAAAGGTGGAGTGCTTTTTAAGGACGTTAAAAATCTAGCGTCTGTTTGTGTTGACTATCCAAACATTAAATTTTTAGGTGTAATGGCAGTAGCGCCATATGATATTAACAGAAACCAACTTAAATACCTATTTTTGAAAGCCCATGAAACATTTGAAATCCTCAAAAATGAATATCCTTCTATAACATACCTTTCTATGGGGATGAGTGAGGATTTTGAATTAGCAATCGAGTGTGGCGCTAATATGATTCGTCCAGGTAGAATCGTTTTTGAGTAGCTTGTATGTCTTTTTTTGATTCATTATCAACAGGAAATTTCTCAAATAAAAACAAATCAACTAAAACTAAGAATAGACCTCAGCTAAAAACTGACAATGTTCAGCACATTAGGATTTTTAGTCCTAAAAGTTTCAACGACACACAATATTTGATAAACCTATTAAAATCTGGTATCGGAATTATTGTAGACTTTTCAGACACTAATGAGCCAGATGCTCAGCGTATTTTTGATTATCTTTGCGGGGCTACATTCGCAATCAATGGTACAATTAGACGATTTAATAGCTCTTTTTTTATAAGTCCATCTGGTTTTAAAATCTGCAAGGACTAATGACTAAAACTCTAATATCATTGTTGTCAAAAATTAGTAGAATTTGTGTAGGACTTAAACCACTTTGAAACTAAATAGCGTAAAATCCGCATAAATTTTAAAGGTATATATTAGAGAGGTATAATTTTCAAGGCTGTTAGTACATCTCGTTGTCGCTTTGATAAAGGAGCAACAATATCTTTGATTCCACTCTC
>JAIRKT010000015.1 GCA_031259965.1 Christensenellaceae bacterium
AATGAGATAATCTTTGTTAGTAGATACCATTAATAGTCTCCTGTTATTAGAATAATTTATTATAAATCATTTTCAGAAAAAAATCAAATTTTTATTACAAATTTATTTACACAAAAAAGCGGAGTATATCGTAAACTCTTTAAAAATCAAATGCAATTTATCAGGCAGATTATTGCATCATTAAATAGACGGGTTTTCGGTTGTGTCCAAATATGACATGTTAAAATATTTCGATTGTTAATTTTCTTGTTAAACTCTGAGGAATTGCTTTTAGCAATTTCCTTTCTCCTAATCACTAAAATTTATATTAACATGTTCTGTTCGATAAGTAAATCAGCATTGACTCGCTTTTTGTATAATTTTAGCAAAATTGCATTTTTTTTACGCTAAAATCTTGCATGCGCTTTTTTTAATGGCAATTAGAATTTAACAGACTCTTAATTTAATTGACTTTTTTAGTTAGTTTGTGTAAAATTAACTATCCACGTTTTAAAGGGCACTTTATGAAAAAACTAATACTATCCTTAACTTTATTGATAGTTCTCACATCAACTATTTTTATCTTTGCCGCATGCTCATCCAGTGCGCCTGTTCCAGGTGTCTCATGGGCTACAACAGAGACATTAAAATATGACATAATTGATTCAGCGAACAATAATGTTAAAATTGGCTTCTATGAAACTTCTATAGAAAAACTAATAGCTGCCGATAACTATGTTATTGATAAAATCCCTAACCAAAAATTTAAAATTTCAACAAATGTGTTAAAGGGTTTTAGATACAAAGAAACGGCTAAGGACCTTAATGATGCCATTTTGATGGAAACTGAGAGTATATTTGACGGATTTAATGTTATTGGTTCATATAAAAAGGTTTATGCTAATTCGCTAAATATCACGCCATATGAGACTATAATCATTTTAGAGGATGGTAAATTCAAGATTACAATAAATGGTGAGAGTAAACCTGCTATTAAATCTAAAGGTAATATCACACCTAACGAATTAATATATAATGCTGTGCGTCCATACTCTGAGTTGGATGATTCATTTTCTACATCTTTAGCGGTTATAGATCCCACTTCTGGAAAAACTCTAGACATAAATATAGCCACTACATCTGATAGAGAAAATATCAAATTTAATTATTCGAATAACAATTCAGAACTTACAGCAACTGAGCAACCATGTATAAAAGTAAAAATTTCCAAGGGATCAGCTCCTATTGGTAAAATAATCGAAGCATGGTATACACCTGCAAGTTTTAAAATAAGTGGAAGTCTAAATCTCAGCAATTCTAATTATAGCATTCATATCCCCGCTAAAATTGTTGAGAATAATTTGGTTTATCTATTAACTGAGGCACGCGCTGTTTAATATCCAAACAAAACTACTAGCTTTGATTGTTTCATATAATAGTCAGATGCGGCGAATGGAGAAACAATGAACAACACAGACTACGATATAATTGTAATCGGCGCGGGACCAGCTGGCATATTTACAGCACTTGAATTAGTAATCAAAAAATCAAAATTTAAGATTGCTATATTTGAGCAAGGTAAAAGTTTAAAACAAAGATCATGTCCCAAATCAAAAACAAACAAATGTGTCAACTGCAAACCCTATTGCAACATAACTGCTGGGTTTTCTGGCGCGGGCGCATTTTCTGATGGTAAATTATCTTTAAGCCCAGATGTAGGTGGAGATCTTCCAAATCATATCAAATATGAAAAGGTGCGTGACACAATTGAATATACCGACAAAATTTATCTAGACTATGGTGCTGATACTAAAGTCGAGGGTGTTGAAAACGCCGACTCAATTAAAGAAATTAGAAAGCGCGCGATATTTGCAGGCCTTAAATTAATAGATTGTCCTATAAGACACATAGGAACAGAAAAGGCGCGTGAATTATATTTGAAAATTGAGGATACATTGATTTCAAATGGTGTTGAGCTGCATTTCAACAATTTGTGTGACGACCTAATCATAACAGACAATCAATGTAGTGGGGTTCATGTTAAAAATGTTTTAACAGGTGAATCAGCTTTCTACACCGCTAAAAAAATAGTAATGGCTACTGGCCGTAATGGCGCAGGCAGACTTAGTGACATGTGTGCTAATTACGACATATCGCACCGCGCTGGTACTGTAGACATTGGTGTTCGCGTTGAAGTGCGAAACGAGATAATGGAAGAGGTTAATAATGCGCTTTACGAGTCTAAACTAATAGGTTATATTCCACCATTCAACGACAAGGTAAGAACATTTTGTCAAAACCCTGGTGGTTTTGTTTCACAAGAAAATTATGACGGCGGATTGGCTGTTGTAAATGGACATTCTTTTAAACATCATAAATCAGCAAATACCAACCTCGCTATATTAAGCTCGCATAATTTCAAGTACCCTTTTGACAGGCCCATCGATTATGCACAAAAAGTTGCGGAAATGGCAAACATGCTAGGTGATGGTAAAATTTTAGTTCAGCGGTTTGGTGATATTATTCAAGGGAAGCGCACATGGGCACATGAGCTTATGCGGACTAACATTATTCCAACATTAAAAGACGCAGTGGCTGGTGATATAACTTGCGCAATCCCATTTAGGCCTATGCTAAATATAATTAACTTTATAAAAGCAATGGACCACATTGTACCTGGTTTTGCTGGCAATGAAACGCTATTGTACGCACCTGAAATAAAATTCTATTCTAACAAAATACAGGTAGATGAATTCTTTATGACTAGCATTAAAAACCTCTATGTGCTGGGTGATTCTGGTGGATTGACAAGAGGTTTAATGATGGCATCGGTTATGGGTGTAATCATGGCGGATAATTTATTGACTCGTGGCTTAGTTAATTAGTCATTAGTCTCTAAGACAGGCATGTTTTATATCTAGACACTATAGAGGTTATATAACTCACAAAGCAAAGTACTACTAGACGATTGTGGTTGTTTATTCAGTACAAATTTACAAATTACAAATTCCACATGGTTTTAAGGAAAAAATGCAAGAAACTATAATATTTACTCCATCAGGGTTTACTGTAGATAGAAGTGATGAAAGCACTACAACTGTCACAATAAAACAACTCTACGACTCATCATATAATAATGAGTCATCAGATGATTCCGCACACAACTATCTATTACACTTCGCGCGCAAGTTCATAGATATTATTACTCATGATCCAATTATAAATTTCACACGCAAGGCGCCTGATGTTGATCAAGACACCATTAATTACTTGCTAGACGAACTACCATTTTGTTTAGGTGTAGAGCACGTTACCTCTTCATGGATAAAAAATTTATGGGATAAGTTTGTTGAATTATTTGATAATGAATTGTCCGAATTCCCGGGAACTGTTTTAGATTATATTAGAAGTAAAAACAATACAATTAATGTGGCAGGCAGAGTATTCTTCCACTTAGTTGAAGCTAACGAAGATAATTATCCCTTTGCCTTTCTAGCAACATATACGCAAGAACCAGCAGATGGCAGCGTAACCAGCAAACCACAACATTTACCTCTAAGTCAGGCTATGAAAGAGTTTAAAAAGGACACAAAAGGCCTTTTAGATTTATTATCTACAGTTAGCAAGGCTACAGAAAAGAGTGATTTTTTATCTCAATTAGTTCAAAGTGGCGAACTTTTTCATCCACTAAAATTCAATTCAGATGAGGCCTATGAATTTTTATGCCAGATCCCTCTATTTGAGGATTGCGGCATAATATGCCGTATTCCTAATTTCTGGCGCAAGAAAGGAAGATCCCGAATATCAATTACAGTAGGCCCCACAAACATAGGCGGTTTGGGAGTCGATACGCTACTCGTTTTTTCTCCTACAATTTATCTAGGTGATCTTCCTCTTACACAAAAAGAGATTGAAGAATTACTATCTGACACATCAAAATTAGCCTTTATTAAGGGCAAGTGGGTTGAGGTTGATCGTTCAAAATTAACCAAACTAATTAAACAGTTAGACCAAATTAAAAACTCTGAATTTAGTTTTGCAGAAGGATTGCAATTAATGGCTGGTATTAAGCAATTCGCAAAATCTGATGATGAAGACAATTTTATAGTTGAAATTTCCAATTCCGAATGGTTACAAAATATAATGGGAAAATTAAAAGAGCCTAGCAAAATCGAAACCATTCCTACATCGCCAGATTTTACTGGAATTCTTCGTCACTATCAGCAAATCGGTTTAAACTGGTTGCATTTTAATAAAGACATGGGATTCGGAGCTTTGCTAGCAGACGACATGGGACTTGGCAAAACAGTTCAGATTTTAGCTCTGCTTGATAAGATGCGTTCATATAAAATTAAAACTCTTTTAATAGTACCAACCTCACTGTTAGTCAATTGGCAGAAAGAATCAGCAAAATTTGCTCCCCTGCTCGAAGTTCAGATACTCCACGGCAATTATCGCAACGTTATATTAGATGATGCGGATTTGTTCATTACATCATATGGCATGACATCACGCATTGAGTCACTTAAATCATATAAGTGGGATTTGCTGATTATAGACGAGGCACAAGCCATAAAAAATGTGGACACTAAAGTGACAAAATCTATTAAACAACTCAAAGCCAAAGCTCGAATCGCATTGACAGGCACTCCTATTGAAAATAAACTAGGTGATCTGTGGAGCATTTTTGATTTCCTAAATAAAGGCATGTTAGGCAACGCAAAAGAATTTACTCAATTCTCGAATAAATTAAAAAACCATCCTGAGGGTTATGCCAAACTCCGAGGTGTTGTATCACCGTTTATTTTAAGACGTCTTAAAACAGATAAATCTATTATTTCAGATCTTCCAGACAAACTCGAATTCACTGAATATACTACACTTACAAAAAAACAAGTTGTTTTATATCAAGCGCTTGTAACTGAATTAAAAGATGTACTTGATTTTAAAACAAATTTCGAAATGTCAGAATTTCAAAGAAAAGGCAAAATATTGTCAGTTCTTATGAAATTCAAACAAATTTGTAACCATCCAGATCACTATTCAGGCCTTGGTAGTTTTGATCCATCCCTATCAGGAAAATTTGAAACATTAGCGGAAATATGTGAGACCATTCGCGAAAAACATGAAAGTGTTCTCGTTTTCACACAATTTAGAGAAATGTGTGATCCTCTTAACAACTATCTAGAATCTATATTTGGACGAAGTGGACTTGTTATTCATGGTGGGGTATCACCTGAAAATCGGGGAAAAATCGTCGATAAATTCAATAGCCAATATGTTCCATTCATGGTTCTCTCTATCAAAGCAGGTGGTGTTGGATTAAACTTAACTAGCGCAAATCACGTCGTGCATTTTGATCGTTGGTGGAATCCCGCAATCGAAAACCAAGCAACAGACCGTGCATTCAGAATCGGACAAACGAAAGATGTAATGGTACACAAGTTTGTTACAACAGGCACAGTAGAAGAAAAAATTAATAACCTGTTAATTCAAAAACAAAAACTCGCAGACGACATCATTTCACCAAGTTCAGGTGAAAATTGGGTGACTAATATGTCAAACGAAGAAATTCTAGATCTATTTGAATTGGAGGTTTAAAATGTCCTATTATAATTACAACTATCCTACATACGTTTCAATAGAAGATAAAAAGCGCAAAATTCCGAGTATTATAAAGAAACTGAAGAAAACAAATCCAAATTTGATGCCTATAACAATAGAAGGCAACAAGATTACAAAAACATGGTGGGGCAAAGCATGGTGTGATAATTTAAAAAATTATAATGACTATTCTAACAGACTCCCACGTGGTAGGTCATACGTTAAAAACGGATTCGTTCTACATTTAGAAATCGATTCTGGAATAGTAAAAGCAATCGTCTATGGCACAAGCACTTATCATATAACCATAAAAATAGCACCTCTAAAGCCTGATATCTGGAATAAAATCTCATTAAAGGTGAGCAATAACATAAATAACCTATCTGAATTAATTGCTGGCAAATTCCCGCGTGATTTATCAGGAATATTCACACAAATTGGTGATGGCTTATTTCCAACTCCAAAGGATATAAATATGTCCTGCAGTTGCCCTGATTATGCTGTTATGTGCAAACATGTAGCAGCTGTAATGTATGGAATTGGTAATCGGCTTGATGATGATCCCCTGCTGTTTTTTAAACTACGATGTGTGGATCCACATGATCTACTCCGCAAAACAGTCGAAGACAAAATGGCTTGCCTTCTCAAAAACGCGAATACAAAAACCGCTAGAGTTATTACAAACGCAGATATTGATTCTTTGTTTGGGTTGTAACCTCCGCGATTTGAATGTCTAAACATTACTCAAAATGTTTTTATAGCTATATAGCATAGTCTCAAAAAATAACATATTCATCTTCCAAGCAAGCAATTAGATTGTCTATTAATATGCACGAAAAAGCGACAAAAAATAATAAACTCTGGAACTTTGCGTACTTATTGTCTTGATAATGTTGAAATATCTTAGTATAATGAGAGATGAACTTTAGTCAAATTAAATTGAGTATGACAACAGGATTGTTGTATTTTTGCATATAAAAATTCCATTTTTGAAATCTTTAATTTTTTATGAAAGCTATATTCGGATTTTTGCAACACTATCTGTTTCAATTTGTAAATTTAATTGGATGTACTAGAATATTAGCGAATAATAATGAAATAGAAAGCAAAATGACGCACTCAACAATATATGAACAATATATGATGTTAATCTATGAATTTTCATTTGTCAGTTGAGTCTTCTTCAATTATATGGGAACTTGAGCTTAATACAGAGCGCTTTGTTTCTTTTGTTGTTTTCGTTATTAACCACCCCCCCCAAACTTCCGCTTCTAAATATCACCTTATTTCGTAAATATATCGCTAAGAGAAAGCTTTATACGAATCAATCAAAGCAAAAGGTTACAATGTGACGCGGCTTTGCAATTCGAATAACAAACAGATACTTAAAAAACATTGTTTTTTTTTATCCGTTGTGTTATAATAAAACATATAGACAGCAAAGTGAAATTTATAAATTATCACTATGCAGAAATCTATTTATTTTCAAGCAAGCTGAGGTTTGTGCGAGACATTCTTTTGATAAGCCAAGAAATTCCCCTCATAGAGTCGAGATTAGTTTAGTTGCGTGTAGTTGTTTGGAAATTAAAGAGTGTGTAAAGCCTGTCGACACTCAAACCTTTTATAGGTTTATGATAGATGTGAATTAAGTTTCACAACGAGATTAAATTATATGGCAAATATATTTTCTTTTTTAAAAGCCGAAACTACGGCATGCGAATTCAAAGAGATTTTAGAGGTCAAGAAACCTAAAAGCTGGTTGAAGTCGGTCAGCGCATTTGCTAATGGGCTCGGCGGAAGCATTTACTTCGGCGTTAAGAATAATGGCGAAGTTGTGGGCCTAGCAAATATTAAGAACGACTCGGAAAAAATTAGCGAGTTTATAAAAGCACGAATAGAACCGAGCGTTATGGTTGTGCTTGAAACTCTAAATGCAGATGGGAAAGATGTTTTGCATTTGCACGTTCCAAGTGGGACTAGTACACCATACTATTACACTGGCGATGGAGGAAAAGAGGCATACTACCGCATGGGCAATGATTCCACACCTGCAACACAAAATATTCTAATGGAACTGACACTGAAAGGTTCACACCAGTCGTTTGACGCACTGAATTCGAATAAAAAGTTCGCTGATTACAGCTTTACACATTTCGAAGCAACATACAGAGAAAAAACAGGCTTACGCTTAGAATCGCCACGTGACTATATTTCTTTCGGACTATTGTTTGACAATAAAAATTTGACATACGCAGGCGCAATGCTCGCCGATCAACATTTAGTTTACAATTCACGTATTTTTTGTACTCACTGGATGGGCCTGACAAAAACGTCTAAGTTTGAAGCAAAAGATGATGCCGAATTTGAAGGCAACATCATAAAACTGCTCAACGAGGGGCTCGCATTCGTTAGACGCAATTCCGCTATTATGTGGCGTAAAACGCCAAACTGGCGCGAGGAATTTCCTGACTATCCGCATGAATCTGTCAAAGAAGCGCTAGTAAACGCTATCGTTCACCGTGAGTACATCATTAAAGGCTCGGAAATTCATATCGATATGTACGACGACCGCACCGAGATTGTTTCGCCAGGTGCAATGTTTGATGGGCATCGAATACAAGATGTAGATATAAATAGCGTCGCGTCCACTCGCCGCAATCCAACACTTTGCGATATTTTCACCCGTATGCATTTTATGGAAAACAGAGGGAGTGGTTTAAAAAAAATATGTGCTGGCTATCCCACCGATAAAAAGCCGACTTTTTATTCCACTCCGCAGTCATTTATTGTAAAGCTTCCAAACCTAAATTATGATAAAATTGTAACGTCGAATGGTGAGCTGATAGATGCCCAAAGAGATGACATCACTAACGGCATCACTAATCCGACTTTAAATACGGCGCAAATAAAGATACTTAAAATGATCAAGGATAAGGCCGATGCGTCCGCCGAGCAAATATCGGAGTTTGTCGGAATTGCCGTCCGCAACATAAAAGAAAACATAAAAATTCTTAAAGACAACAACTATATAGCGAGTGTCGGGGGCACTCGTGACTTTGGCGATGCAAAGATGTCGGACGGTGAGCTGGTAGATGAACAAACAGAAGGCGACATCACTAAAAGCATCACTAATCCGGGGTTGAATACGGCGCAAATAACGTTACTTGAAATACTCAAAGATAACGCTAAAGCCTCCGCCGAGCGGATATCGGAGCTTGTGAACATGGCTGTCCGGAATATAAAAAATATAAAATAGAAGATACAGGTTATAAAACATAACAACTATTGTAGTGTGTCGATGGTATTCTGGTTGCTGTGTCTTAGCAAAATATGACAAGATAAGATTTAAAAAGTTAAAAAACACAAGAAAATCGATAGAGCAGGTATTCTGGCTGGCGCCAGACACATTTCGCAAAAATATGGACGTCACTTAATGCAAGCACGCCGTTCTAGCTTGTGCTTTTTAAATGTATTTTAAATAATTTCAATGAGTTATACGAAAAGCTCAAAACAAACACCGATAAATTTGTGAGTGCTAATTCCCATGAGGTGAACTAGTACTATCAGTAGACGTTTTCTGTGTGTCGCAGCAAAAATGCGATATTTGATTGCCTACTACAAAATAACTAGGGGCGAGGCATTAAAAATCACCCAACTATATAGCGAGGAGAGCGCAAAACAAAATAGATACGCAAACGATTTTATATGTGTTCAGCAGAGCTGATACGCGCATACCTTTTAATTTGCAACTTTTAATGTTTAGTTCATTTCATTTATTTGCCGAGCGGAAAACTGATCTTTTCACATAAAAGTTTTGTCTTTTTTGTTATCTCGGTTGTTTCCCATTTCGATCCAATTTTCATCTTATAAATATGCCCAAGTTCTGCAAACAAATCTTGAAGTGAGTATTTTGATATGAGTTTTTCCTTGCTCAAAATATTATATACTCTATATAACAAAAGCAAGGAAATGTGATTAAAAAAGCACCAGCACTCAAATGTTTTATCGTCATGCATGTAACTATGATCCTGTCCTAACATGTTTTTTAATGTATCAAAACTTTGTTCTATATAAGATCTCTTTTTATATAATTCATATATATATTGTGGACTCTCATCACTATTTGTTTTGATTATAATAGCTCCAGCCAACTTTTCTTTGTTAGATACAGCTTCAACGGGATCAATTTTCCCTGTTTCTTCATGTTTTGATTTGTTTGAATTTAAGATTTTCTCATTTTTGTTTTCAATTCGCATAACTATATTGAATAGTTCATCTGCTTTTTTTGATTCATCTAAAAATAAAATAACACGATAATCATCTTTTTGTATGTCGTATGCAGTAATTATTCTTTTATTATATGTGAATATGGAAGAAGCCTTTTTATAGTCAGCATTGATCCCCAGAGCCTCAAGTGAATTGCGTTTTAATGGAATAATATATTTAACATTAAACTCATTTATTTCATTAATGTTTTCGTGCGATGAAAAACTCGCATCTGCGAATATAGTATAACTAACATCCTTTTGTCTTTCTTCTAATGTTAGTTTTAACGCCCCTGTATCAGAAATATTTCCTGCGACGCATTTATAAAATATTGGCTCAATCTCCTGTCCTGTAGTAAATATGTAGATCATATTTATCTGTGGCATCCAACTATGATTATGATTATGCCCTACTTCTGGGAGGGATAATTCTTTGGACCAGGATCTAATTCTAGATCCATCAATTATAATATTCTTTGGAGCATCAGAGATTTCGTTCATCGCTCTTACAATTAAATCTCTACGTGATCCTACGCTTTTCATAAGCCTACTAATTTGAGATGCACTTAGACTGAGGTTAGGATATATTTCAGATATGTATGAGAAATCATATTCACATGAAATTCGCTCAAAAGGAGTTTCTCTTAAACATCTTAAAACAGAAATAACATAGACACGGATCTTCACGGCATCAGTATACCTAGTTAATATAAGAAACAAAAGTCAAAAAATCCCAATTTAATTTGAAAAATCCAATATAATTCACAACATATTTCCTTTCAACCCAATTTA
>JAIRKT010000127.1 GCA_031259965.1 Christensenellaceae bacterium
TAATATTATACTAAAATTAACTAAAAATTTCAACACATCAGCGGTTTTTGCTCCGTCCAGTTTTTTTCATTCAGGTTTGTGCTTCGCAAAGTGAAGCATGGTCATAAATATGCAAAACTAATAATTCACCATTTTCAATCAGCAAAAAAACCGCATAACGTGGTTATAAAACGCAAAGTCAAGACTATTGTGCGATCAGTGAAAAACGACTATTTTAAAAAATTTGTATAGAAAATGCTTCCATATTACACAATCATAACCAAAACATATCAGTATTTTTGGCTAATATGAAACAAGGTTTTCTCCATATTGTTATTCGACCAAACAAAACAACAGCCTAACGCAAAACACTTAGAATGATTAACGGTTTGATCTTAACAATCACATAATAAAATCTTTCCTAAAATTTTTGTGTTATAATTGGCTAAATGCATGAATGGTTGTATTCATGGGATTTTTGGAACATCCAAAGTATAGCACAATAGTGTAGGTTTAATTGGATGGGGCTTTTAAACCTGCTTAGTAACAAAGTTTAAAACAAGCCTATGATTTAGATAATGGTAGTGTGAACCCTCTACCATTAACTTCCCTTGCATTGGTTATGTATAGAAAAGCAGTCGGATCCAAAGAAAGGACCAATTTTTTTAAAGAAAGCATCTGCTTTTTACGAACAACACATACAAGTATCTTATGTTCCTGATGTGTGTAAACACCTTCTCCAGAGAGAATAGTAACACCCCGCCCTATTTTTTGTATAATAGAGGGTGCTATGTCGTTAGATTTATCGGTTACAATATTAAAAACAACACTGGACTCAAAGCCTATTTGAATGATTTCTGCCACCTTGCTACATACTAGCAAAGCAATAACAGAATAGAAAATAGGCGAAAGTATTTTTACAAAAGCGGCGGAGGAGCTTTCTCCTGGTTTAATAGCAAGAACACCTAAAATTGAAGAAAGCAAAACAACAACTACATCAAACATAAAAATTAGCCATTGTACATTAATAGCAGGTTTTGAAGAATATACAGCTTTAGCAATAATATCAGTTCCACCAGCACTTGTATTATATAAAAGCATAAAACCCAGTGAAATTCCAGACAAAACACCACCAGCAAGCGATGATAATATCATAAAACTACTTTGCTGGTTTTCAGCAACAAATTGTGGAAAACTTTTTATTAACGAAAAAAGAGCCATAAATCCAGAATACAATAAGACAGAGATAGTGGTGTTGGTAGCAAATCCTTTATTAACCTTTTTAAAAGCTAAAACCAACAGGGGCGCGTTGAAAACAAAAATTGTAACTGCTGGATTAAACCAGGATTTAGCTAGACCTTCATCGAAAGGCAAAATTGCATTGTAAAGGATAGAGGCAATCCCACCTATTCCACCAGGTGCAAAACCGTTTGGAACAATAAAAACATATGTAGCAAATGCGCGTATAAAACTTAGAACAACTAAAATCGTATAAAACGTTACAATTCTAGTAAAAGATTTTTTTTTCTCATTCATTTCCTTATCTTCCTTTAATTATAGAAACAGACATTCCCTTACTAAAAAGATACAAAAAACATATCTTAAAAGCTCTTATATTTTAAATCTAATGGTTAAAAATTGCAAATATTATTCAACAAGAAATGATAAAGTATAAATCAAAAAAAAATAATATTTTAAAAAAGGAAAACCTAAAAGTTTGAAACTTTAAGGGTTTTTGATTTATTCAAAAAACCCTTAAAAAGAGAAAAAACTACTATTAAATTAAAAACAAAGAAAGGGATATGAGTATTTGAGCAGCATAATACGAGGCGTGATTTATTATCACTAAAGACTTATCCTCAGCCTTTCCTTCAACAAAATACATTTGGGATAATATTAAATCCGAGAACAGGAACAATATCATGCCGACTGCAGGTATCATAAAAGAAGTATCTAAAATCGCAAACCAAAGTGTTGTAACTGTAACGTAAATTAACAATCCTGCGTATGACGCAGAAATAAGTTTAAACTTACCAAAATTTGCCTTTATTATTTTTTCTGAGACAATAACTGTAATGGGTGACAAAACTGCTGCAATTGCGATGGGCACTAGTGTTGGTATCAAAACATTAACACCGTGATCTATTGCTATTAAAATGAAGGCGAGCAGAAAAAACAAATGACCTACGATAAACGAAAGCATTCCAGATGTAAGATACTGATTTTCAAATTCTGAATGTGCTCTTTTCAGATCTAATACAATATCTCCAACCAAACCAAACACTAAACCCATAATAATAAGAGGTGCGCCTATTGTTAATTGTGTTGGTCTCAATGTTACTGCAACTACGCTAGTTAAAACAAAACCTAGAGAAGGTGGAATCTTTGCTAAGAGTCCGTATATTGGTGCTTTTGTTGTGCGCACTATAAGAAAAAAAACAACAAGGAGTGCTGTTAAAACAGGTAAAGCGATCGAACAAACAATTATTAGTGTGTCCATAAAAGAAAGTCCTCCAAAGAAACGATAGTGCTTTTTTTATCGAAAACATTAGGTATTAAATTTTAAATGTCTCGAAATCTCTAATTTTCCCCATGTGTGCCTAAATAAAATCTGAAGTTGTAATGTCTAAAGAAAATTATTAAACAAAAGAAATTTCGTTTTAAAATGATTAAGAGTAATTCTTTAAAAACTTTGTAACAGCCTCAATAAAGGCGTCATGATTTACACATATAGATCGTGCATGCTGTCCTTTTTCAAATGACACGAGCTCAGCATCAGGGCGTGCCTCTTTTAAAACAAGAGCATTGCTATAGGAGACAACAGCATCTTCTTTGCTGTGCAACAAAAGTGTTGGAGCAGAAGATTTTTTTAATGCTAAATCAGCGCGTATCGCTCTTAATTTTACACCGTATAACCCACCTGCAGCCATTCGTAGTGCGGGTTCTAAAAGTGAATAAAGAATTTGTGAGTTACGCAAGTATGGAGCAACTAGATGACGCATGCTAGCATAACCGCAATAAACTATGACAAATTTTAGATTGTTGGTTAAAGCAGATGTCATGAGAACAGTTGCTGCACCGAGAGAAACTCCGAATAATCCGACCACGGCCTCAGGATCCTCTTTTTTTACCCACTCAATCCATTTTAATAAATCATAGCGCTCAAAATATCCGAAAGAAGTAAAATTGCCGCCACTCCGACCGCAATTTCTGTTGTCGGGTATTATAACATTATAACCGAGAGCCGTAAATTCCTTCATGTAGATCAGCATAGTAATTCCTGCTGAACCGTGTCCATGTAGAGCAACAATATATTTTTTTGATGGCTCTGTTGTTTTATACAATCTGGCGAATATATTATAACCGAAGTCTGATTTTAAATATAGAGATTCAAATGGGATTGTAAGCCATTCCCTGTTAAAGTTTTTCTCCACCTCATCACAAACGATCAACTCCTCTTCAGTTTGTCTTTTTGTTCTAAATATCTTGTAGATTATAATAAAACCTGCCAGCAAATAAGCCAAAAAAATTGATAACAAAACAATAAGACAAATAAGAAGTATAGGTGTGATTTCAGATAGTATAATGCTCAACATCAACATCATAACAGGCTCTCCAAACAGATTTGTTTTCAACCAAAACAACAACAATCAAAAAAACGCTTTTTAAACAAAAATTTTGAGCTGTTGAAAAACATTAGTTACTTAACTATTATATATTATTATTTAGTTTTTAGCAATAGAATATTAAAAAATGTTAGTTGTAGAGTTGCAAAGCGGATAAGAAAGTTTTAATTAAAC
>JAIRKT010000036.1 GCA_031259965.1 Christensenellaceae bacterium
TTATTCCAAGTTGTATTTCAAATAACTCATCCATTACAAAATGCTCACTCAGCAAGGTGTTAAAATCATTGACAGTGTGATCGTCTGGAAATCCAGAAGTCATGCCTATGAAAAATTGAAAGGCTAAATTAACTTTAATATGGTCAATAACATTTACGTAAGATAAATTATACAACCATTTCAATATTAATATTTTGAGCATCGTCTCAGTTTTAAATCGTGGGCGTCCACCTTTTGAAGGATCTTTTTCGCTAAAAAGCATTTCATCAATCCTATTAGCCAGTTTTGAAAGTGAAACATTTTCACTTATGGCTGCTAACATTTTACCTATAATAGTGTCCAGAACATCTGGGACACAGCCGAGATAAAGTTGTTTGAGATTGCATTACATAGTATCACCAAAATAATTAAATTATTGATTATTATTATACTACATTAATAATTATTAGTCAACAAAGTTTGAATAAATAGCTTATAATTAAACTAACTTGAAAATTAATTATAAAGCAGGGAGCGACAAGCGACTTCTATAATAAAGTAAATCTGCTTTTTGAAAAGTAATAATTAAAAAATAATCAAAGTTAAATTAAAAAATTAAATTAAAATTGCTAAACGGCAGTACCCTCTTTAAAAATCAAATGTAATTTGCCAGGCAGATTATTGCATCACCAAATAGACAGGTTTTCGGTTGTGCCCATACTTTCTAAAACTCACTAGCTTATTCAATAATTAATTGTATAACTTTCTTTGCATATTGTAAATAACTAAATATGAATATATTCATAGGACGTCATTAATTTCTTAAATTAAAAAACTCTTTGTTATAGTGATCCACTTTGTGATTTATGTTTAATTAGTTTTTTAACTTAATGTTTTTTTACTTTTAATTCACCTTGTATATTTATCCGAATTTATGCAAGCTCACTAAAAACATGATACTTAAAAAATCTATTCCATTTCTGTTAACTAATTTTAAGTGAGTTTAAGCTTTTTATTGTAGTTTCTATTAGGGATAGAAATTAAAAAGGAGTCACCTGAACAAGTGATTGTAGGTTGAAAATCATTTCCTTTATAACTTTTTATTATATTACCAATTCCGATTCCTTGCATGCTTACATATTTTAGCTCTTCAAAAAGTTTTGCGAGTTTAGGATTTCTCAGAATAGATATGCCATTTAATATAGCTTGCTTGTCAACATTAGGTAACAATCTGCCTGGATTAAAAAATTCAATCCTATTATCATAAATATTTGCTAAGATGCTACTCTCCGCCACAGAATAATCTGCATGTACAAATGCGTTATGAACTATTTCATTAATTGTGTCTGGCGGATAGTCAGATATATCAATTCTCTCTCCACAGTAGAAAGTTGAAGATGTTTTATTGAGTCTCGTAATGTATTTGAGCATATCATCAACTTGTTTAAAAATCGAACCAGTAAACGAGATTTGACTTCGCATAGAAATCGCGGTATTGCCACGATAAATAACGCATTTAGCGGAATAATCACATTGATCAGATAAAAGAAGTGCTATATTAGTAAAAACCCCTCTTTCCTTCACAGAATAACTCTTGTCAGTGAGAATGCCAAACGCTACTTTCTTTGCGTCATCTAGGGGAATTCCTTTGTTCGAAAACAACTTTTCTGTATAGTGAAATGTTAGTCCTTGCAATGGTGCAATCGCGTCAGCAAAGTTTATACTATTTGATGTCTTTTTTGCCTGTTTCATAGTTTCTCCTTAATATCAAACAATACTAGCATCAGATAAACTATTAATTTATCTACAAATATTTATATCGGTTTGTGTGATAAACATAGCCTCGGTTAACTTGTATTTATGTTTAGTTTGAATACACGCCTTAAATAAGTTAACATTGTTTAATTTATCTATTTATTTATTTTTGTACGCCATATTTAAATGTCAATTTCAGAGTCAGAATTAACGCAGAATTAAATAATCAAAATATTTAAAAGTGCTTTTTATTAAACTATGGTTTAACTAATTTTAACGCCTTTTTGAGTTTTTGCACATTCAAAAAGATATAATCCTTTTATTAAAAAACTTTTAATTTAACTGTTTAAGATTTAAACCATTTAAAAAGTTAAAGGCATCATCCATTATGCGTTTTGTCTCAGGCAGAAATTGGGCTACTGGAAAAGCATGAATTGCTGTAGCACCCACTCCATGTCGTAATATGCATTTAACACTCAAACTCTTTAATTTTTTAACAAGAATAAATCCCTCTGTCTGTAATTTATCACCCATCGCGGTTACAATAACAGATGGCGGGAAGTTGCTTGTTATATACTTAAGTGGTGAAAAAATATTCCCTTCTTCAGATTTTTTTCGAATTCCAGGTTCTATTCCAGTTTCTGCGACTATATAACTATACATAGCTGGATAGCCTAGCATCTCTGTTGTATCTAAGTTGTATATGCCACATATCAAAAATGTTCCTTTTATCCTAAGATCATTAGATATACATGGAAGATTTTCAAACTTTTCTTTGTATTTATCGTTCGTAGAGATAGTGGATATAACACATGACAAATGAGCACCTGCTGATTCTCCGCCTATAAAGATTGAATCGAAATCAACATTGCTTTTTTGAGCGCTATTTTTAAAATGTTCAATTGCTTTATACATATTAATTATAGATGGAGCAAATTTGTATTTAGGAGCTAGTCCATAATATATAGCGAGGACTACATAACCTCTCTCCGCTATCTTGGATATTATAGCTTTTCTGTAATTAGGACTGCCAGATACCCAACCTCCACCGTGAATGTATATGAATAAAGGCAATTTCTCATTCCCCGCCATCTTTGGTTTGCATATGTTATAAAACAAGCTACTCCCATTGATGTATTTGACTTTGTTTGTCCATTCAACATTTTTCGATGCTTGTATTGTATAAACTGTTGGACCCATTATTGCCTCAGTTAAACAACAAAACGCTTTGGGTATGAGATTTATTAACTTCATTTAATCACCATCCTCAAATTTAAAGAACGACCATTTGGTGTGTGCTTGTCCTGTGTGGTTTAAGATAATTGATTCAAAAGGCTTTTAAAAGTTTAATATGCTAAATGTATGTTAAAAGTTTTTAACTCAAATTATTTAGATAATATGCTTTATGCTTTCAAAACCATTGTTATTATATCATTTTATTCGCAAAAACGCAAGTTTTATGAACAACACAAAAACGGCTAGTTCATTATTAATAAACTCCCATTTGTTTTTTAGTATATCTAATTTTTACTCTTGTGATTCTAATGAAATTCTAAAATCCGTTATATGTCCTCACATAATAATAGATAATGGCTTGTTTTTATCTTGTGCATATAGAATAAACTAATACTTCGACTATTTTTTAATCATATAACTTATTTTTTTTTCGCTTATTGTATTTTTTTTTGATATCTGGCTATACTATGATTAGTCATATTTTAAATGAAACTGCAAAAAATTTAAAGGATATTATTAAATGAGAAATTATAGAAAAGTCCTACTGGATCCTACTGATTGTGTGCTGCTTATAATCGATCACCAACCGCAAATGTACTTTGGTATAGAGGGAGAACGCTCAGTAATATTAAATGCGGTAAAAGGGCTTGCAAAAACAGCATCTGTTTTTCAAGTACCTACAATTTTAACTACTGTCACTGCTGAAACCTTTGCTGGACCTTTATATAAGGAGATCACATCTGTCTTTCCAGATATTACCTCCTTTGATCGAAGCACACTAAATGCTTGGGAAGATGTACGGGTTAAACGCGCTGTTGTCGATACAACAAGAAAAAAACTTATAATAGCTGGATTATGGACAGAAGTATGTGTCACATTCCCAGCATTATCTGCAAAATCAGATGGTTATGATGTTTATGTTGTAGTCGACGCATGCGGAGGCTCATCAGAAGAGGCGCATAAAGCTTCACTAAAACGCATGACACAGCATGGAATTGTGCCCATAACATGGCAGAGTCTGCTATTAGAATTTCAAAGAGATTGGGCTGACAAAACAACCTATGCCAAAGTAAATTCTATCATTGATGAATGTGGAGGCGTTTATGGGATTGGTTTGAGTTATGCAAAATATATGAAACCATCGGATTCTAATTAGAGCAATATTAGACGAAACTATGCACAATTAACATTACTTGGTTGTGCATAGTTTTAATAAACGCAATAATAAAATTTTAACTCGACAAAAAGACCTTAACCATTTTTTTATGGAATTTTATCTCGTTTTGCCCGTTTAATAGAAACTTTTCGCCATCAACGCAAAAGTCTTCTTCTTTTTCGAGTTCAATATGAGCTTTAGAAAACTCTTTAAACACTATATTTTTTGTTATAACTTCTTTTTTAAATCCAATAAAGAAAGCTCTGAAAAATAGAAAAAACATTTTCATATACTTAAAAAAACCTCTAGGAGATTTAATAAGCAACAAATGTCCATTCCCACTATCGTGTTTATATAATTTATTAAACCCTAATCCAAATACGTATTGTGATTTAACAGCCATAATTAATGTGTAAATGTCTTCGAATATCATATCCTCTATTTCTATTTTGGCTTTTATATTATGCACCTTATATTCTTTAAAAGCATGAATATAGTAAATAAAGCGTTTGAATAATTTTTTTGTTTTTGTTTTTGCGCGATATCCTATAGATGTAAAACTCCCAGAGGCACAAACATACGAAAACAAAAGTCCGTTTATTTCACCTAAATCAATATGTCTTAGTCTTCTATCTTTTAAATTAACACTACCATCTTTAGCTATTGATTTCATTGTGTGAGCCGCATCATTAAGCGTGCCACATGGAACATATATTAAATCAATTTTAATAGACCTTGTTGCGTTAAGTGCACTATTAAAAGTGCCATCCCCACCACACACAACCAAAACATCATAACCTTCACATTTGGATTTTAAATCAAAACTATCTTTATCTTCTTCAGTAATTCTTATTTCGTCGACTTCACTAAAGTTCTTTCGTATCTCTTCATGAAAATGCGCGTTTTCTAAAACTCTCTGAACATTTCCACATGATGTATTTATTACCAATAAACATTTCATTTTAATATTATATCACATCTTTAAAATTATATGAATTAGTTAATAACCTAAATACTCAAAATCTCAAACAATCTGACGGCTTGTCGAGAAGCTGCGTCCAAACTGCCGATAAGTCTAAAAATAATGAGTCATAATCACCTCCGTTTTAATTGCTACCTAGAAATATGCGCATTTAAAAGCAATATGTTTTAATTTAAATTAAAAAACTTATATGGACTTAAAAAATCTGCATACAAAAATTACCATCGATGTATGCCTCTAACAAATCTCTGCACTAATATATACATTGTTTGTTTTAAAAACCTACAAATTTATCCTCTCATTTTTTTATAATGCAGGCAATACTCGCTTTTTCATTAATTGTGCTAGAGTGCAATGAAAATTATATAAACATGATAGCCTCTCATTTAAAATGTAAATTATTCGACATTTTCAAAACCACTTTGATTTTTGTTAGTTAGCAAACAATGATCCAAATGTCTAATGAATGTGTTATCTCTAATGGAGTATAAAAAGTGACGAAATAAGCATAACATCCCTCTTATATACAGAGATTTGCTATTTATATTCACTAATTTCTGAGTAGAAATATTAATACTAAGATTTGTTGATTTTTAGATTCGAATCTTGTGTTCTATTAAAAAATTTAATTTTTGGACGCTTTTTATATAATTTAACCAATTAATGTTAATAATTGTTATTGCATACTATTAATTTGTATGATATAATTTTAATATATATTTTTGATATGACAAGGGCGGCACAACCCGCTAATAGGAGTATTATAGATGTTTGATATCCTCGTAAATCCAGTCTCATCTAGCGGCAAAAGTATGTCCACGCTAAAAATTATTGAGACTGTTTTATCACAAAAAAATATTCCATATAAAATACATCTAAGCAATTATGCTGGACACACAACAAAAATAATAACCGAATTAAATAAAAAGCCAGAATGCAATGTTATCGTGATGGGTGGTGATGGCACATTCAGCGAGGCTATCACTGGAGTAACTAATTTTGATACCATCACATTTGGATATATACCCTGTGGCACTGGTAATGATTATGCAAGAGCTTCTAAATTATCCACAGATCCGCTCACTGCGCTCGATATAATACTAAAAAACAATGTTGTTTTTGCGGATTATATTGAAATAAACAACACACGTCGTTGTATAAACTGTGCTGGTGCTGGTATGGATGTCGATGTATTGGTGAGATATGATACTATAAAACATTTTAAAGGAAAAATACGCTATTATATTGCGCTATTTGACACACTTCTGCATTTAAAATTTCATAAGATCCGTTTTACAGTTGATGGCGAAACTCTGGAAAAAAGTGTTTTTTTGTTAACAATCGCAAATGGCACTTGCATAGGCGGTGGCATGCCTATATCACCAAACTCTGACCCATTTGATGGTTACTTTAATTTGGTTTATGTAAACGAAATACCAAAAAGAAAAGTCCTACCCTTGCTCATGAAATTTTTGAAAGGTAAGCATCTTGATAATCCTGCTACAGTAACACTAAAAGCACGTGAAATTTTGGTTGAAGTATTGGACACAGGCAAAATTGAGATTGATGGCGAAGTATTAGACGACAAAATATTAGATTGTAAATTAATTAATGGAAAATTAAAACTTTTTATTTAAACTAGTTAATCTAGTCCCATTATCGTTTTTATATATTCATGATTTTAGTAATTGTTTAATATACTTTATTAGTAATCGCTGGTTAAAACCTCCTCATAAATGATAAAAAGAATCGAACAATGGTCCGATCCTTTCTATCTATGATAAGGGGGAAAATTATGAGCTTTTTGATACTTAGTTTTAAGTTTTAAATCCTTTATTTTCTAAGTGTTTTAATTATATCATATATTTTATGGTATGTAAACACCTAGTTGAAATTTTGTTAAAAGTAAAATTATAGTAAATAAATTCTTGGAAATCACCGTTGTCATCTCTTGATAACGATTGATTTATTTGGTGTCAAAATGAAAAAATCTTTGTTGCTTGTTGTTTTGTTGTTTTCTTTATCCTTTTTTTTGTTCTCCTGTGTAATCAATGATAATAGTGAAATTTTGACTGCTAAATATAACGAATATAAAATCGACTTAGCGATCTCTGATGATTTAAAAACAATCGATTTAGCAGAAACTATTCTGGTTACTAACAATTCAAGTGAAACATGGAATGAAATCGTCATAAATTCCTATGCAAATGCTTATCGCGAGTTTGCTACGAATAGAGCTTATTTTTCTGGGCTTAATAGTTATGGTGGACTAGATATATTCAGTATTAAAGTTAACAATACAGATGCTGACTATACTGAACTATCTAACATGACATCAACGTCAATTAAAATAAATAGTGTTAAGCCTACAGAGTCATTAACAATTGATTTGACTGGAAGATATCTAGTCCCAGAATGCAATTTAAGATTTGGTTTAGATGATGAAATTTTAAATTTTGCTGATGTCATTCCAACTGTTGCTTGTTTTGAAAATGGCAGCTGGAGAGCTGATAATTATTCAAGAATAGGTGATCCATATTTTAATGATCTCGCAAAATATACAGTAAACATAGCTTCACCTTTTAATCTTAAAATAGCATCTAGTGGGGTTAATTCAAATCGCAGTGGTGGTGCAGATAATCAAAGTTTGGTAACTATAACAGGTGATAATATTAGATCTTTTGGTTTTTCAGCTTCACACACTTTTGCAATAACTAGTGGCTCTACTAGTAGCGGAATTCAACTAAACTATTACGGAAAAAATGGGACAAAACATGACAAGCATATAAGTGTTGCGTTCACTGCTTTAAATACCTTTTCAAATTTAATAGGAAATTTAGAGACTAAGTGCGTTAGTATAGTAGAAAACACTATCTATTATGACAAAAGTGTTTCTTCGAATCTTATATTTGTCAAATCTAGTCTCTCTGAAGAGGCTAAAACTGATAAAATTGTGTTTGCAATTGCTAATCTTTGGTTTGGTGAATCTGTAGGCTGTGATATGGTTAAAACACCTTGGATTAGCGAATCTATTTGTGCCTATTTAGTCGACTATTACTATCTTAAAACTATTGGCAAATCTGAATTCGATTCAAGACGAAGTAGTGTTGATAAGACATATGCTGATTATGTAAAAAACAAGACCGCTGATAATGCGAATTACGACTTATCAATAAATCGCACAGTATATAAATTTAGTTCGATACATGATTACACGATGATTTTGCATTCAAAAGGTAGTATTATGTTTGATACACTATTTAAATCAACAGGTGCCGTAAAATTCGAACGCATTTTAAAGAATTATTTTGAATCCAATAAATATAAATTTGCGACACTTGATAGTCTGCTTAAAGCGCTCCAGGATGTAAGCGAACCAACTAACATTATCACGTCAGGAATAGAATAGAATTTTTTAGATTCTATCATACTTCGATTTTTCCAGTAAGTCCTTGAATTTTGTCTTTGAATTTGTCTAAAATTGGATCTATGTGTTGATTTATAAACTCAATTGTTTGCTCATCTGATCTCCCGATAAAGTTTTTAGGATCTAAAATTTTATCATAGTCCTCGATTGCGTCAAAATCGCTATCCTTTTTTAGTCGTGCAATTAAGTCTTTCTCACCGCCATCTCTGTATTGCTTTTCGCAAGCCATGGAATGTTCACGTATTTTTTCATGCAGATGTTGTCTGCTGCCGCCTGCTTTAACGCATTCCATTAAAATTGCTTCTGTCGCAATAAAAGGCAATTCCTCTCTTAACCTGCGTTCAATTACTTTCTCATATACAACCAAACCGTCTGTAACATTCATCATTAATTCCAATATAGCGTCAACCGCTAAAAAGGCCTGGCCCATTACAATTCGCCTGTTTGCGGAATCATCTAGGGTGCGTTCAAATCCTTGTGTGGCTGCTGTCATAGCGGCATTTATGGGAAGTGACATCAGATATCTAGCTATAGATGATATGCGTTCAGATCGCATAGGATTTCTTTTATAGGCCATTGCGGAAGAACCTACTTGGTTTTTTTCGAATGGTTCTTCTACTTCTTTCATGCTTTGGAGCAAACGTAAATCAATTGAAAACTTGTAAGCACTTTGCGCAATCCCTGAGAGTATTGTCAAAATAGAATAATCCGCTTTTCTTGTATAGGTTTGGCCTGTTACTGGAAACACCTTTGTAAATCCAAAATAGTTTTTTACATAATCCTCTAAGTCATGGATCTTCTTGCTATCAGAGTCAAATAGTGTCATAAATCCAGCTTGTGTGCCTGTAGCGCCTTTCACACCTCTTAACATTAAATTATCAAGTGAATATACAAGATTATTATAATCAATTAATAACTCCTGAATCCACAGCGTAGCGCGCTTGCCCACTGTAACAGGTTGTGCAGGTTGATAATGTGTAAATCCCAATGTAGGCGTTTTTTTGAATTTGAGTGCGAATTCTCTTAATCTAGCAATAACAGCTACCAATTTATATTGTGTCAACTCAAGTGCTTCTTTGTATATAATAATATCAGCGTTGTCTGTAACATAACAGCTTGTTGCACCTAAATGAATTATTGGCGCTGCCTGTGGACATTGTTTTCCATATGCATAAATGTGTGCCATTACATCATGGCGCACTTCTTTCTCGCGTTCGAGTGCGACATCAAAATTAATGTCATCTAAATGCTCATTAAGTTCTTTTATCTGTGCGTTGGTTATATTAAGTCCACACGCCTGCTCTCCTTCAGCTAGTGCTACCCATAATCGCCTAAAATAACCTATCCGCTTTTGCTCAGAAAATATAGTGGACATTTCCTTTGACGCATATCTAGTAATCAGTGGATTACTATATGCGCTAAATCGAGATTTGTCGCTTAACTCATTAATAGTTTCACTAATTGATAAACTTTTTTTTGTCACTTTTGCCATATCTATCCTTTCAATACTATATGCTTTTAATGATTACTTTTAATAATACTCATATAACACTAACATAATTAAATTGTTTTACTCTGGCATATAAACAGCGCCACCTCCAGATGGGGGGTGGCGCAATTCATATAACAGGAGGAGTCCAAACGCAATATTAGAAATGCAATTATATTAGTCGTCTTTTTCGAACTGTTTCATGTCAAAGTTTTTAAACAAATCACCAAATGTCGCGGTTCTTGCAGCAGCTGTATGTTCCATATGTTCATCTGGTTTGTAGTTATCATCGTGGTTCCTACGATTCCTTTTATCATGTTTTTCTTTCTGGTTTTCGCTTCTATCAAATCTATTATTAAATCTGCTAATACCAGACGAAGCACGTCTATCATCCTTTTGTGGTTTTTTGTCTTCGTCTCTGAACTCAAAAGCAGGTTGCTCTTGTTCAGACTCATCGATAAGTGCACGGATACTTAATGTTATTTTGTTTGTATCTAAAGCCAAAATCTTTACTTCAACTTCGTCACCTGGTTTCAAAAGCTCACTTGGATGACTAACCCATCTTGTACCCAGTTCGCTTATATGAATTAAACCATCAACACCTGGTAGGATATTTACAAAAACTCCAAAATCTTTTACTCTAACTACAGTACCTTTTACTACGTCACCAACTTTAAAAGTGTCTTTTGCAAGTTCAGCAGGTGTCTTTTGTAATTGTTTATAGCCTAAGGACACTCTGCCTTCCTCTCTGTCAGCTTTCAAAACCAAAAATTCATAAGTACTATTTAGTTTTAATACTTCTGAAGCGTCTTTGAGTTTATTCCATGATACATCACTAATATGTACTAAACAATCATGTCCCATTATATTAACGAATGCACCAAAGGTTGTGAATTTTTTTACTTTACCTTGAATAATATGATTGGGTTGAACAATCTCCCAGAAGGCATTTTCTTTTGCTTCACGCTCTTCATCTAATATAATTCTCTGACTTGCCACAATTCTCTTTGAATTGTTGTTTCTCTTTTTCTTTTCAACAACTTCGCCAGATTCTGGATCAACTGCTTCATCTTCCTTTGGAGGAAGAACTTTTAGTCTCAACTTCTTTCCTATATAATCCTCTAAATTGCTAACATACCCAGTTCTGATTTGACTGCCTGGTACAAATATTGTGTATGACCCAAGTTTACCCATCAACCCGCCTTTTATTGCGTGTGTGCAAGCAAAACTAAACTCTTCGCCTTCGAGAATTTTCTTTGCGGCCTCATCTTCTATCTTGATTGCGTCAACTTGTTTTTTTGAAAGATTAGCGCCTTTCATCTTGGGATCTGTCTTTGGTATTACCAAAACCTCTAGGATTGTACCAGGAGTGTATTCACTAGGATTGTACGAACCATCTAATTCCATTTCGGATTTATCGATGAATCCACTATCATTTTTTCCAGAGAACCCATCCATTAAAGAAACAATAACACCTGAGGGACCAGCAACTTCAACACATGCTTTCATTCTGTAGCCTTCTCTAACCATTTTAACTCGGTTATAGGCATCGGTTTTCATATAACGTTCAAACTCAGTTTGAACTTTGGGCGGATCTACTGGTTTATCAGCATCTGCTGCATCTTTACTTACAGATTCAACATCAACCTCTTGACTCTTCGCTTCGCTATCTTGACTAGCGCTTTCCTGAGTTGCATCCTCTGCTTTTTCCTCAGTAGCTGAATTGGTCAACTCTTGAACAACATTTTCATTAATCGAAGACTCAAGTGTTTCATTGGGTCTTGACTCGTCAGATGTGGGGAGTTTGTCTGTCTCGGCATTCGCCTCTGAGTTTAACTCACTCTCGTTAATGTTGTTCACATTAAATTCCTGTTCCATTATATTAATAACCTCCATAATCAACTCCTTAGGAGTTGAAGCGCCTGCTGAAATGCCAAGCTTATTTATTACTTTGTTTTTCAATAACCCAATGTCTGTGACCTCGGATATTATGTATGTTTGTTGACAAAACCTTGATGCGATGTCAGATAAAGAACGTGTATTGCTACTGTTTTCATCGCCTATTATTAGCATAACATCTACTTCATTTGCAATATTTTTTGCAGTGAATTGTCGCTCTATATTAGTATAACAAATACTTTTATAAAATTCAACTAAAATTGAATTGTTTATTGACATTTTTGCTATTTTTTTTACCATTTGTTCATAAAATTCACAGTCCAAAGTAGTTTGAGCCACTACAAGATATGATTTATACCCATCTGGAAAAAAAAATTCATCAATTTTATTTGCGACAACCGATGCCTTGCATCTGCTTTGTATTCCTATTACTTCTGGATGATCTGGTTTGCCTACTATGATTACTAGCTTGTCAGCTTCTGAAAAACTTATTACCTTTTCGTGTATGGCCTTAACAGATGGACATGTGGCATCTAGTATCTTGCAACCTTTGCTTTTTAATAAATTATAATCAGCTGCCGTGATACCATGTGATCTAATAATCACTGTAGATTCATCAGGGATTTCATCTATAGATTCAATTGTTATTAAACCTTGTGACTCTATTTCCTTTTTAGCTCTTGCATTGTGTAGAAGCGCACCATACGCATATACCTTTTCGTGTTGGGAGAGCGCTTCCTGTGCTATTTTGAGGGCACGTTTGATACCATTGCAAAAACCAATTTCTTCAGCTATTAATAACTCCATCAATCCTCTCTGACATTTTACAAATCACCTCATTTATTGTTAGATCTGTTGAATCTATAACTATAGCGTCACTAACAATTTTTAATGGTGCAAAATCTCGATTTGTGTCTTGTGCGTCACGCGCTTGCATGTCTTTTAAAACAAGTTCTTCACTAGTCTCAACGCCCTTCTCTTTATACTCAAGAAATCTACGGTTAGCTCTCACTTTTTCATCCGCTGTTAGATAAAATTTGATAGTGGCATTTGGCAAAACATAACTACCAATATCTCTACCATCTAGAACACAATCTCGCTTGCTTGCTATTTCTCTTTGGATTTCAACTAACTTTATTCTAACAGATGGAATCTTTGAAACATCAGAGGCAGCTTGACTCATAGCAACTTCTCTTAGATTGGGAGTAACATCTTCTTTTGAAACAAACACCTTTTGAACACCCTGCTCATAAATGATGTCCATATCAAGTTTTGGAAGCAATCTTTCTACCTCTCGGTGGTCTTTGGGGCTAACATTGTTTTGCATACAGAAATAGGCCGCCCCTCTATACATAGCTCCTGTATCAAGATATATAATATCATATTTTTTTGCTATTAGTTTCGCTATTGTGCTTTTGCCCGCACCTGCAGGACCATCAATGGCAATGTTTAGCATTTTGCTCTCCTCTGCTTGCCGCCATACCAGCCATGTGTCCACTCGATATAGCAAGTTGAATGTTAAAACCTCCTGTGAGTGCGTCAACATCAATCATTTCACCAGCAAAATATAAATTACTAACTAATTTACTTCTCATAGTTTGTGCGTCAATTTCATTAACAGCCACACCACCAGCAACGACAATAGCACTCTCAATAGGCGCTAGACTCTCAATATCAAACACTAAACTCTTTAAAAGTTTAATTAGTATCTGTCTTTCAGCTCGTGTTATAGAGTTCACTTGTTTGCCCGGTGGTATAGTGCTCAATGATATTATCATATCAATCATACTAAGAGGCAGAAGATCTGCTAAAAGATTTTTGAAAGTCCGATTTTTGTTTTTTTCAAATTCTCGAAGAATACGATCATCTAAACGCTCCGCAGATAATGCCTCCTTTAGATCAATTTCCAAAACCAACCTATTAATATCTAATCTGTTTATCATAGATGATATCGTTAATATAACAGGTCCTGATAAGCCATTCGCGGTGAATAGACCCTCTCCAAAATCCTCGAATATGATTTTATTACTAATCGTATCTTTAACCCTAAATCTAGTATTCTTTAAACTGAGTCCCTCTGGGTATTTTAAATCGGAGATGGGCACAAATCTTCCATTTGCGTCCATTACCTTTGAAATAATTATAGGCGAGAGAGCTGGTTTTGGAGGGACTATAGTATGTCCCAGCGTTTTGGCTACCTTGTATCCATAACCATCGGATCCCGTCAGAGGATATGAAGCACCACCTAATGCAAGTACAACAGAGTCGGTTTTATAACTATTCTTGTTTGTTACAACTGTCGATATTGACTCTCCATCAAATGTGAAATATTTAAATTCCTCGTTTAAATGAATTTGCACATTTTTGTTTTTCAACACCTTAGTGAAACAATTAATAACGTCTTGTGCCTTATCAGAATTAGGAAAAACACGCCCGCCACGCTCAACTTTAAGTCTTAAATTCTCGGTTTCAAAAAAATTAATTGTGTCTTGAGGTGAAAAAGCATAAACAGCGCTTGTCATAAATCTTGGGTTAGATACTATGCTTTTTATAAGGTGTTTTGGGTCACAATCATTGGTTATATTGCATCTACCTTTGCCTGAGATGAAAAGTTTTTTTCCTAACTTTTCGTTTTTTTCAATCAATATGGTTTCTGCACCAGATGTGCTAGACGCAATTGCCGCCATAATACCAGCTGGGCCACCTCCAATTACTATTACAGTCAATTCAGACCTCTTAGTATATTCTCCAAATTAGCCAAATTTTGGAAATCCGTAAACTCACAGGCAAGTGGGGTTATCGTTATATATCCATTATCAAACAGTGTTGTATCAACATCTAACCTCGGATCTTCAATAGGCATGCCATCTAAAACAAACACATACCCATCTGAGTCCTGCGTCACAGTATATCTCTCATCATAATTTCGCTTGCCACTCCTCGCAATTTTATGCCCTCTGTGTGAAGTGCTAGTTCCATGATAATTTATATTTATAGCTATAGTCTTATCAAGCATTTTAAGATACAATTCGAAATTTGTGACAAAGATATTAATTATATAATCATAATCGCCCGGATTTAAAATCTCAGCTGATAGTGCAATACTTCGATAGCCACGTATAGCACCTTCAATCGCTGCGTTGACTGTGCCTGAGTATACTATCTCTGTACCCAGATTAGTACCATTATTAAGCCCCGATATAATCAAATTTGGAGGCTTTTTACTCATAAGTTCTATACCAATAAGCACTGAATCACAAGGAGTACCTGATATCGAATAGCACTCCCACTCATAATTATGTAGGCGTTTTACGAAAATTGGTTTTCTAAAGGTTTCAGCATGTCCCATTCCACTGCAACACCTGTCAGGTGCTACTACAACTAAGGTATGCCCTAGCCCTATTAATGCATTTGCAAGTTTTGTTATGCCTTCACTAAAATACCCATCATCGTTAACTAGCAGTATTTGCATTCACCACCAATCTTATACTGGATGTATTTTATTCTTTGAGTCCATGAGGTTGTAATCTAAACCCGTGTCTCGTGATTCACGCCATTGAAAAAACTTGGTTGCTACAGCAGGGAACATAGCATATGTTAAAACATCTTCTACTGACCTGTAATAAGCACCCATTTCAGCTTTTGATTTTTCAAATTCAGGCTCTAAAAAATCAGCCATCCTGCTCGTTATTATTTGATCATCGCCTATGCACTTTTTAACCACATCAGGATCAGGCGTTGCTGGCAGTTGTCCATATTCGCCTCTCAAAAGTCCTTTAGACTCTTTAGTTACCATTTTGTATCTTTCACCTACAATCACGTTTAATACGGCTTGCGTGCCTACTATTTGTGAAGTAGGCGTTACTAATGGTGGATAACCAAAATCACGTCTTACATTTGGAACTTCTAGTAAAACATCTTGCAGTTTGTCACTTTTGCCTTGCTCTTTTAGTTGGTTAATAAGATTAGAGAGCATCCCACCTGGCACTTGATAAATAAGGGCATTAACATCTACCTTGAGAACCTTTTCGCTTAGAAAACCATCATCTTTAAGCCGTTTAGCAACATTTTGGAAATATGCAGCAATTTCACTTAACAATTTAAGATCTAAACCAGTATCATATTCAGTGCCTTTCAATGTTGCGACTAAAGATTCAGTTGTAGGTTGAGAAGTACCATTTGCAAGAGGTGATAATGCCGTATCAACTATATCAACACCTGCTTCTATGGCTTTTAGATAAGTCATATCACCAGTGCCTGATGTGTTATGAGTATGCAAATGTATTGGAATATCTACTCTTGATTTGATTGATTTTACTAAACTATATGCATCATATGGTAATAATAAATTTGCCATATCTTTAATACACAATATATCAGCACCCATGCCTTTTAACTTAACAGCTAGGTTCACAAAATATTCTTCGTTGTGCACAGGACTAGTTGTGTATGATAAAGCAACTTCACAAATTCCCTTATTCTTATTAACGGCTTTTATTGAGCGTTCAAGATTTCTAGGATCATTCAAAGCATCAAAAATTCTCACAACGTCAATACCATTTTTTATGGCCCTTGCTACGAACAAATCAACTACATCATCCGCATAGTTTTTGTATCCTAAAAGATTTTGACCTCTTAGTAGCATCTGTAATTTTGTATTGGGCATTGCTTCTTTCAACGCTCTCAAACGCTCCCATGGATCCTCATTTAAAAATCTTATACAACTATCGAATGTTGCTCCGCCCCAGCATTCCAAAGAGAAGTAGCCTACTTTATCAAGTTTTTCGGCAATCGGCAGCATCTCCGACAACTTCATCCTCGTTGCAGCTTGTGACTGATGAGCATCACGTAAAATTGTTTCTGTTATCTTAACTTTCTTGGACATTTTAACCTCCAAATCTCCTAGTAATTAGCAAAATAGGATTTTTTGTTAAGCAATAACCGCTAGTAAATCGCCTGCGTTAACATTTGAACCAACTACCGCTACTACTGTTACTACGCCATTTGCATTGGCCACTATCTCATTTTCCATTTTCATAGATTCAAGCATCAAAATTACATCACCCTTTTTAACAGTTGCTCCGTTTTGCGCTACTATTTTAACGACAGTGCCTGGCATTGGACTCTCGAGTTTTGTGCCATTTGTTGGTGCAGCTACGGGCGCTGGCGCAGCAGCTACGGGTTGTGCTTTTGTTCCCGCACTAGCTGTTGCAGGCACATTAACTGCAGGGGTCGGCGCTACGGGCGCAACTGGTGTCATTTGCACTGGTGGTTCTGCAAACGCCGCAGTTTCTTCAATTTCAACTCTATAACTTATTCCGTTTACATTCACATTAAATTTACGCATTTTAACCTCTTCTTCTCTGATTTTTGGTTTGATATATTGATTTTACAACAAAACCAGCGCGAGGAATCCCCGCATCTTTTGCTTCGTTTTCTAAATACATTGAAATCGCTACTGTAATCGCCGCTACAATATCGCAAGGTTGGCCGGCTGTTTTAGAAACAACAGGAACACTTATACCATCGTTTATTACGGGCGCTATTATATGATTGTTATCATCACGCTTCTTTGCGGCCAGTTTACCTAATATTACTATATTTAGTAGAATGGTTACACAAAATAATATAATAATTACTGTTTTCAATTGTCTACCCCCCTCTTAAATTGTTGCAATATAACTTGCTATATATGGCCTCAATAAAGCAGGTTCTATTATCATATCAACCGAACCACTTTGAGCGGATACAAATGGATTTTCTTCCATCAATTTGTAACGCTCTTCAATCGTTCGTCTTGCTTTTATGGGATCTGATGTATTATTTAGCTCATCAGCATAAAGCAAATTAACTGCCATATCAGCTGTTAGCGCCGCTATTCTAGAAGTCGAAAAAGCAACAACATATTCATAACCAGAATCCTTGCTTGCAAGCGCAGTATAGGCAATTCCGATTGCGTCACCTGCTATTACTGAAATCTTTGGATTCGTTGACTGTGCTAGAGTCTCAAACAACTTTGTAACTTCACTTATACAACCACTAAGCTCTGTATTTAAATCTGTTTGCAATCCTTCAGAGTCTACTATGTTTATTAATGGAATAGTAGCTTTGTCTAGAAATTTTATAAACCTTGTGAGCTTTTTAATAGCACTGATTGTCAATTTGCGACTTCCATCCGCAGAAGTAATTGCAATACCTACTGGCACTGAATTAATTGACGCTATTATCGTTTTAATAGCATTATCAGCACTTTTGTAGAGTTCAATGTACTGCCCATCATCAACTAAAGCCTCTATTATAGCTTTTGGTGATAACTTTTCATTAAGATTATCACTTATTCTATTAGGATCATCTTTACTAGGCATTAAGTCTGGGCTTAAAAAAGGAATGAGACTCCCTAGATGCTTTTTTAATTCAGTTGGTGTTTTAAATGAATCATCAGCTACTGCGTTAGTTAGATAAGCGGATGCACCCAGCACGTCACTAGATGTGCGGCTCTCCCCTGCGGCCGCTAAAAGCGACATAGGAGCAGCCAAACTCATGCTTGGTTGTCTAGTGCCTTTTTTGGAATCCTGCAGAGTAAAAAACAAAAAATCAGAAGAGGTTGCAAAAACCGACATTAAACCAGTAGCAACCCCTTTAATTACAGAAATATGATATGACACACTCCTGAGTTCATTAATTTTGGCTATTACTTTTGCATAACCATCAAGTGCTTGTATTCCCTCGCCTATGCGCAAGCCTGAACTGTCAATAAATGAAATAAATGGCACTTTTTGTTTAATGGCTCTGTCTATACATCTTGTAAGCTTCTGAGCATGCGCTACACCAAAACTCCCACCTAATATTTCTGCGTTTTGCAGTGCTATATAAACTGGACAATCGTTTATAGTCGCCCATCCAGTTATTATACCCTCACCTATTGGAAGTGGATCGTAAACTAAATTAGCACCCCTTAGAAAGGCATCATATTCGACAAATGAATTCTTGTCAGTTATTTTTCGTACAAATTCTCTGGCCTCAATTGAAGTTTTGTTTACTTCATCGAGATTTTCGTTTATCAGCTTTAGACTTTTTGCCATAGAGGCTCTACCTCACAATAGAATTTAATCCATCTTGTTGAATATTATTTACTTTTATATAATATTTAAATTATAATATAAATCTGTAAATTTCTAATCAATTCAACTTGTTACTAATATTATATACTAACTTCTCTTTAATTGCAATTATATAACTACATATTTTTAAAATTTGATTTGTTAGTTTTCAAATACTACTTCATATATTTTCTACAAGTTCAAAGTATAATTAAAGTTTTAAATGAATATAATTTATTGATAAAGATAATTTATTGAGGTTTGTATGCTATATTCTTTTTTAGAAAATTTAAACGTATATTCAATAACCGATGCTAGATTAATAGGAAAGCCTATCGGAATTTGCATTTTTAAAGAAACTTTTACCTGTGGTTATATAGTACTCTCAAATGCAGAAAACAACATATTAGCATATTCCGATATTTATTCATGTAAAGATGTAATTACTATCAAATCATCATATGTACTTATGAGAATAAGTGCAATTGAACATTGCTTTTTTATTAAACCAGGTACAATTGTCGTAGATGTTGACGGGAGTTTGTTTGATGAACTAGAAGATATAGAAATTAGCGCGAAATCTGGTTTTTTAATCTGCAAAAGCAAGAAAATACGCTTTAATAAAATTGTTTCCGCATCAGATACCTTGATTTTTGTAAGTACAAATTCACGCCCCGCAAATCAACAATTTTTAACTCGGAAAACCGCAATGTCAGATTTAAAAAACAAAACGCCTAATCTAATCACACCTCTTATAATTGAGCCCAGGGGGCACTCAAATGAAGTGCTTTTGTCTGCAACGCCTGAATACAAAAAACCCGACCTTTTAGAGATAACAAATAATTATAGTTTCTTAATTGGTCGGCGTGTAGAAAAGGAAATCACAGATTTAACACGTACGTTCGTGATAAAAGAAGGTACTATAATTACTTCTAAATTAATTGCGTTAGCAAAAAAGGCTGGTAAATTAACCGATCTAACCATTAATTCAAGCAAATAAAAAGGAAACTATTTCTTGCGCTTGTTGCGAATACTATTAGACCCTATATTGCAAAAAAAATTCAGTAAATATTTGAAAAAAATCGACCTCATTACGAAAAATATGATACATTTCACAATATCAAGGATTTCTTTAGAAAACAATACAATTATGCAAAACAAGGCTCTTACAAAGAAATAGAAAGAAATACTTATAAATTTCAATCTTGAAAACAAGATACAATATAAAAAACTCATTCGTGAAGAATATCCGCATACATGACAAAAAAAATATGAGATTTGTACTTTTTATGCAACTAATTGCAGAGATCTATATGCGAAGAAATAAGACTGCACTAGATTTAAACGAGAAGAGACAACATGGCAAGAAAAGATGTTTTTCTCCATCTCAAAGTAATATATGAGATTTTTTAGCGGTAATTATACATTATCGTTGCTTAAGACTTTTTAGATTTGCTACGAATCGTTGTTATTTTTGATTGTGCTTTTTGAGGATTGACATATTGAATTTTGCGACCCTCGCAAAGCAACATTTGGTCTATTGTCTCAAACAATTTGGAATAGATACCTACCCTGTGTAAATTATCATTGAATGCGCGAATTGTTGATTCATCAGGAATTACAGTTGTACCAAAAGATAAGCCTAAAAACTTTATATACGAATAGTTGATGGGGATTTCAATTTCTAACCTTGAATAATTAAATCCTAAAAACTTCCCTAAAAATATTATTTTAAACATTAATATGCAGTCAAAGGGAGGACGCCCTACTGCCTTTAATTTTAAACGCTCAAATGCTTCTTCTATTGGTCGTCTAAAATTTTCCCAATCAATTAGTTTACTAATTCTGGCCAAGGGGAGTTTTTCAACTATTTTGTCAAGTCCTATTAAATACCAATCAATTAATCCAGTTTGGTTTTCAGATTCATTTTTCATATTAACTCCAAACGCGTAAACGACCACAAGGGTTATGCTATAACGACAATTAAATTCTCGGGTTCAATCCGTATACATTAATTTTTACATCCCCATTTTGCAACAATGCGAATGTTATCAGACCTCAACGTAATTAGAAACCACGATAAAATTAATCTATTTAAAAGTGCTTTTTGTTAAATTTTTAATAAATTTGATCAATCCTATTTAATAAATTCACGACAAGTCAGAAGAAGTAATATAATCCGATATGAATTTTCTCATATTGTCAAGGTCATCCTCCATTTCGTACAAGAGTTGCATTTGCGTTCTGGCCCTATCAAGATTATGATGCTCACGATGTACTTTAAAATATTTATCTCCGTTTAAATAATCTGTCAAGAAGCGAATCCCACATTCATATGTCATTACAATAGCGGCACTTGCCATGTATTCTATTTCAATAGGCGAGAGTATTGGTGCAACTTCTGATAAAAATCCATTTGTAAAAGATTTAAAAGCTTCAAAAGAGAAGCCTACTAAAGATAAATCTCTTTCATCTTCGGCGCCTATATTAGAGCCGTATCTAATTGCGTCGCCATAATCGTACAAAAGTGTACTCGGCATAACTGTGTCAAGATCTATAACTGCGACTGGCCTGGAATGGTCAACGTCAATTAAAATATTATTCAATTTTGTATCGTTATGTGTTACTCTCAAAGGTATATTACCAGATTTAAGTTCTTCACTAATTAAAGTTCCATACATAATTCTATCTTCATAAAAATTAACCTCATTCTTGACAAGCTCATAACGCCCCGCAACATTCGCTGCGACAGCTGCTCTCAGCTTTTCCAAACGATCCTGAGTATTATGAAAATTTGGAATTGTTTCAGTCAAAAGATCTGCAGAAAAATCACCTAGATAACGCTGAAATCTGCCAAATCCCTTTCCTGAAATTTTCAATAACTCATTAGTCGGTATGGACTCTATGCTTATGCCTGAACTTATGAAGTTATAACAACGATAATTACCTGTTTCACATGCATAAAAATTTTCGTCAGTTCTTGTTCTTATAATTTTTAAACAATCCTTCTCACTTCCACCATCTTCTAAAGTCTTCTTTAATATGTGTGCTGTTATGAATTCAATATTAGTCATCAACGCTTTAATATCTTTGAAAACATTTTCATTGATTCGTTGCAAAATGTAACTTTCTTCTTCTGAATTGTTTACTACTATTGCTTTATAAGTATTGTTGATATGCCCATTACCATATGGTTGAATATCTACAATTTCACCCTCTATCCTAAAAAAGGATAATATTTCTTTAATATTTTCCATTATATTCCTTAAATATCATATTTTATATATACAATACGCGCTTTAAGAGCAAATACTACCTAAAGCGCGCAACTTGTCGTATTTTAATTTGTATTGTATCATCTAACCGACGCCTTTCTTCTAAACCCTACAAACATCAGTGCTAATATAAATAAACTGCCTGCAATACCTGCAAGGATGTATGGCCAAATTATGGATTTGCGTGCGACCACAAATTCCTTTTCAAATGTTTGTGGGGCGATAAACTCATTGCCTTCTACTTCGATAAAGACTGAATATGTTCCAGGAGCAGTTGGCACTGAATAATAGACCGTTCCGTTTGTATCTTTATAATAGGTTTTATATGGTACAGTGTGTTGAATATTATCTACGTAAACTTTAATTTCTAATGATTCCGAAGACCCTTCAACTTGATCTAAACTCCCTTCAATTTTAATATCGGGTGTTGCTTTGTTAACGGTTAATTCAATTGTCCCATTAACAATTTCATAATGCTCCTCATCTTGAGGGATAAATGTCCAATTATAAAAGCCAGTGCCAGGTGTCAATTCTTGATTACTGTCTAGTGAAACAGTGCCTTGTGCAGAGGTTCCTATTGAGGGGAGTGCTTTTCCATAATACAATTCGCCCTCTGGCAAAATAATATTCACTTCTATTTTACCTTTGACAATCTTCAATGTTGCGTATAAGGTTTGCTTTTCATAATTAATCTTTGTAACAACGGCTTTTATATTATATTCTCCTATTTCAACATATGTGCCTGCAATTTCTTCTATTTCCTCATCCTCTATATTTAGTATGCGATAATACTTAACATCTGCACCAGGCTCTCTGGAATCTAGTTTAAGTTCGTGTTTATCACCATCATAATAAATTATTTTTTCGTTTGTTATGAATAAATTTTGAGTCATTTTCGCATCATCTATAACATAGACTCTAACAGGATTAAAATCGTCACTCAATTTATAATTAGAAGATCCTGGAATCGATACCGTAACTTTAAATGTACCACTGTTAATGTTGGCATTTTCTATCACTCTATTTAAATTAACATCACTCTCAACATCTGAACCTGCTAATTCGGTTTTGTTTATATATACAGATGGCATTTTAGGAGTACCATCATACACATATGAAATATCTTCGAATATAGGTGCAATACTGCGTTTTGTAACAGTAAAATACACTGGTGTTGCTGTTAATCTAACATCATAATTAGATCCATAATTTAGTGATCCCTTGCCTATTTGATATGAACCCACCGACTTTGAATCGTTTCCTACTATGAGCGTCCCTGTTTTAGTGTCATTCTCATAAGGTCCAATATTGTTTGCAAATGTGTATGTTATTAAATCACCTGATACTGGGATAGCATCATAGACCTTTGTAAGACCTGAGTCTGGGACTACAATGAGTGTCATTGGTGTTATAGTATACTTAACATTGTATGCACTTGTTTCTATTGTAGCAAAATGATCATCTTCGCCTTCTGTATAAATTATTTTAATAGAATATAATCCCACGTTTTTTGGCAGAGCAGATGTCCATGTATTTCCATCTTGACTGTATCTAAGAGAAATGTAGCCAGTTAATTCTTCACTTATATCATTTACCTTAACTCCGCCTTCAATAGTTATACTATTAGTTAACAAAATATTAGCAAGAGGAAGGGATTGCGCAGCCCCATTATATGTTCTTGTATATGCTGTAATATCAAAGATAGGTTCTGGATTCAATATCCTCAAAATTCTCTCAAAAACATTTGAATAGCGTATATATGTTAAAGATTCGTCCTGCTCTACCTCAATAAGCACATCATACCAGCCACTAGCTGATGGTGTGGCAATAGACCATTCAAGATCTTCAGCACCATTTAATCTGTATCTTATCTTCACCACTGCAAAATCCACTGGCTTACCATCAGGCTTTAGTATTGTTGGTTTCGCCTCATCAACTTTCACACCTTGATACTTATCTTGTCTGTATAGTAAGGTTACACTTAAATTACCATTTATAATTTCAAAGATTCCACTATATTCTGCTTCTGCATTAGTGTAATTTTCAGTAGAGGCCGCTATAAATTCAATCTTTATATTATACTTTGCAATGTCTTTTGGAGTAGTTGTAACCCATTCATCCGTAGTTCCAAACTTTTGGTAATAAATTGTAAATGCGCCTTTTGGCTTTTCATTTCCA
>JAIRKT010000047.1 GCA_031259965.1 Christensenellaceae bacterium
TTTTAATCTGACTGATGAAATAACAAAAAAGATCAGATATATCAATGAGAATAATATCCAAAAAGCTTAAAAATGATCCATAAAACATAGTATACGGTAAAAAACGGGGATTTTAGGATTTAGCCAAATTTCATAATAACATAATGCAATAGTAGGATGAGTGCTAGCAGTTGCTATTTCACATAAATTTATATAGCATTCGTCCTATAAAGTTTGCTGGGATTAATGCAATTTGGGTAGCTTTAATTTTTTCAAATTTTCTTGAATATTTGGGTTCGATGTCGGCATAAGATATAAATTCCAAAGAGGATTTTATTTCATCTGGATCTAAATAAATAGTTTTTGGCAAACTTACAAGATATTCACGTCCCGCTTCCATGTCGAAATAATTAGTGGAAAAGGGTGTTTTAAGATTAGATATATTTAACATCAATTTGCGCACGTAGGTATTTGCTTTGAGATGAATGATATATGAATCTGACGCTTCTTCGACAAAGGCGTTTATAATTGGTTTTTTTAGTTGTGCTTCGTTATCTTTAACTAACAAACTTGTTTTTATGCATGTGTGTAATCCATCATTACTTGTGAATTCAGCAATTAAAGAAGATTTATTGATTTTTTGGTTCAGAACATATTTTGAAATTTTTAGCTTATCTAATTGTGTAGATGAGTATGGATTGAGTGTTATTTTTGAGGCATCATTTAGCATTATGTCACCATCAAAATCAGTGATTTTAATGAGAATAGTACCTGTTATTGTCTGTTGTGAATCGTTGACAATATAGACTGACATCTCATCATCACCTTTAAGAAAAGATATTGATAGTGGTGAATAAAATTCTTTTGCATAATAATGAAGTGCTTTGTATCGGCCGAAGTAATCAATTCCAGACCAACTAGCTGTGTGCCAACAATCATTGTATTGCCAATAAAGAGAACCATTGCAACGTCCCAGATTTCTGTGCCAGTGGTCAACAGCAGCAGCTACGCTCTCAGCTTGCGTTAATTGTGTTAAATATGTTAGATGGTCAAATCGCTTGGGGATTCGGTAGTTATCTATGATATAATACAACATTCTAGCATTTCCTGAGTTGCATTTTTGATGTGCTTTTAGAAATGATGAATTAAGATCCAAATCTTTAGTTTGTTCTGCGACTGTCATTAGAGTATCAACAGGTGGTAGTGACTCAAAGCCAAATTCACTGCAGAATCGAGTATTGCGTTTAAGAAAATATGTGAATGGCATCATTCCATGCCATACGGCCCAAATATGGGTGTCACCAATGTCATCAGAATTTGTTTTAAACAAAGCTTTGCCTGAACCTGGAGATGTTTGCCAAAAAGCACAACTTGTTAGAGTTTCAACTAATGTGGGTAGTATTTCATAAAAGAAATTTGTATTTTCGCGTAATAGATTTGGATACATTTTAAAGCCAATACTCATAGCATCAATCTCATTGTTGCCACATAGAAGTGCAAGTGATGGATGGTTTCTAAGTCTTTTCACATTAAATTTGACTTCATCAAAAACCGATTTTTTAAATTCATCATCGCGAAACGGATATAATCCGCATGCAAACATAAAATCGTGCCAAACTAATATACCATACTCGTCACACATGTGCATAAAATATTCCGATGCATAAAAACCGCCACCCCATATGCGGATCATATTGTAATTGGCATCGGCCATAGCTTTCACATACCATTCAATTTGCTCATTAGTTATGCGTGATGGGAAACTGTCAGCAGGAATCCAATTAGCACCTTTAGCAAATATGCGCTTACCATTTACGATGAAGCAAAAATCATTTCCATATTGATCTGGTATAGTAGATAACACAATTTTTCTAATTCCTAATAGAGAGGATTCCGTTGTCTCACCACTTGTTATTATAAGATTATATAAAGGTTGTTTTTTTGTTTCTGTGAACATCCCATTAGGATTCCATAAACTGGGATTCGGAACTATAATTTCACACTCAAGTGATGTTGTTACATCTTTGGAGTTTGCAACTGTTAGTTTTTGTGTGGCACAAACGAGGCCATTTGGATCCTTTAAAACAACTTCACCTTCTCCAGAGTACCTTTCAATATCTAAAGAGATATTTAACTTTGCATAGTTCTCGCAAATGGATTGCTCTACACGAAGGTTGTCAATTAAATCACCAGATGCAAAGAGGATCGTCACACCGCCATTAAAACCACTGCAAGGCAATACTGGACCCCAGTCCCAACCAAATTGATAGGCTGCTTTTCTAATAGTAGAAAATCTATTTATACCTGCTATGTTGGGAGGAAATTTAATGTTTTTATAAGTGTTTTTAACATAATTAACGGGCGATGTGAGAGAAACTTTAATGGTATTAACGCCGATATGCAAGAGTTCTTTGACGTCAAAATCATAAGGAATATGCACATTTTTAACTTGTGCTAGTGGCGAATTATTTAAATAAATATCGGCTATTGTGTCTATAGAATCAAAGTGAAGACGTATAATTTTCGATTGAAGATCCTCTGATGAAATTTCAAAAGTTTTTTCATAATTCCAATCAAGCTCACTAACCCATAAAACTTTTTGTTCATTTTCACCAAAAAATGGATCGCCTATATATTTATCTTTTAACAAGTCAAGATAGTTGCAACTAGGCAAATTAGTAGTTCCTTTAAATAAATGATTTTTGGATGAATAATTCCAATTATCAGAAATATCAAATAGGCGTTTCATAAGAAAGTTTCCTTGGGTTATATGTTAAGAAAGTGACAAAACTAGAAAACAAGTGAAAATGGCTTACCTAGTAAAAACATTTTCAACAAGTATTAACAATTTGAAATTCAAAAGTCTAAGAGACAAGCCAGATAAATTTAAGAAATTAAACTAACCAACAAACTTGTAAAATTCGCTTGTAGTAAAAGAAGTAAAATTTAATCTAGTTCTGTTACTAATATTATAGCATTTCAATTATTAATTTGCAATTCAAAGCAGGCAAAGTGTATAATAAATTTTTGAAAAAAAAGATTAAGTATAAGAAGTTATCTAAAAAAGATAATTTAAAATAACAAGCGGACTATCACCATGCTAGAATTTTGGGTGTTTAGTACTCTCTGCTCTTCCGCTTTAAACAAAAAGGAGTATATATTAGAGTTAGTTTTTAAACTAATTTTTAGGATGTAGCATAACAGATACCACTGAGGTAGAGATTTTTACGTCTTGATGAGTTGTTTCAAAACTAATCTATAGTTTATAGTCACTCTATAGCCTATTTAAGAATTTCAATTCTAAAGGTAGGAAATAATAGTTGGTGATTTAAATCTGAGCTTTTAAATATTTCAAAATACAATTTTAAGGCATTATTGCATTAACAAATTCAACAAAGCGATAGGCCATAAGCCTCTTTTTTTACATATCATTGGAATTTTGTTTTCATCTTTAGAGTTTTCATCTGTAACGAAAAAATTAGCATTTTCTGAAATTGCAGTTGCAATCAAAAAGGGATCAGCATTAGAATTTTTGCGCGACTTATTTTAATAAGGGAAGGGTGATCATTTAAAATTTTTTTGACTTCATCTTGTATATCTTTTGAAAGGGGGATAAATAATTTTTTACGAAGTTTAATCCATTTAACTAAGTCCTCATCTTCAATTTCATCTTTTGTAATAATAGTTGTTATCAACTTACCGCTGTCAATCATAGCTTCAATTTTTTTCCAAATTGGTTGGAATGTTGATTTTGCCATATTGTAGTTATGAGCAATATTAATTAGGGAGCATGAATCAATAGCATGTTTGCTCATAAAACACCTGCGCATAATGAGTCTATATGAGTTGTTTTAACACCCAAGTAGCGAGAGGCTTCACCTATAGTGATTGATTTATTTGAATAGGCACTTAAAATAACATAAGTAAACAAAAAGCCATATTCGCTCAAAAACTTTCGTGGGTAATTAGGATGTCCGTTTTTTTGGGGATTTGCAATTCTTTTAGAAAAGTCAGAATTTTTTTGTTGATATGAAGTTTGTGTAAAACACCCCAAATCATATAACTTTCTTAAAAATGCTTGAGAACTAACTCCAAACCTTTTTGCATACGAATCGATGAATTTGTCATCTGGTAAATTTAAATTGATTTGTTCTAGGAAAGGCATTTTAAATTTTTCAATTAAGATATTTACTACTTCAGATGAGGGCATGAGTATTTCTGCTGACAAACGATTGCACTCTAATTCTTCACTTATTGCAAATTCATTAAAGTCTATAAGACATAAAGAAGATTCACGCCTTACTAAATGCGAAAGCTCGTGAAAAAGTGAAAAAACTTTTGCATTATCAGAATCTCCTGAATTAACTGCTATAATTGGTAGTGTATCATAATGTAGAGATAACCCTGTGAACTCTGAAACCGGAATTTCATGGATTTGAAAAACAAGAATGCCACTTTTTTCAATTTTACTGCGAAAATAGCTAAACGATTTTTTATCGGATTTTGATATGTCTAGATTTTGACGTATGAGAGTTGCTATATTTGCTAGTTTTTCATTTTTATCGAAGTGAGGTAAGGGTCTATGTGTCAGATCGTTATTGTTTAATAATAAAAGGGCTATTTTTCTACAATTAATAAGATCCGCTATTTTGGACCATAATGCACATGATATGGGTTTTGTATGAAAAAGTGATCTGCGATCGGGATAGCTTTTGATTTCAGTTGTAGGGGGTTCGGAGAGATAAAAAGTTGCAAAAGGCATTTTGTAAGCTTTAGCCAAGTTCTTTGCTTGATTAATAGTAGGATAATCTAAACCAGTTTCCCATTTAAGTATAGCTTCTTGGTTGATGTTGCATTTTTTAGATAGACTTTCTAAATCGTTAAAAAAGGAGTTTGTTTTCTGCCCCACTCAAGTAATTTATGATTTATATATGCGATGTTTTTTTGCATCTTGCAAATCCTTGTTTTATTTGTTTAGTATTCAACAAACCGAACAGATTGAATTAATATTATAAAAGACTTTAAAATTAAATTCAACAATTTAACTAAAACATAAACAACTATGTAGCAAAAGCATAACGCCTATTGTGAATTTGCTTTTTTTGTTAGAATTAAATTAAAGAAACCTGTGTTTTATTGAGTTTTAATGATTAAAGTTTGGAATTTTAGAGATGATATGGGAAACGTATGAAAACGAGCTTAGACAGAAATGTTGAAAAGAAGTTAAAATTTACACTATAAAAAAGCATTTAGTAATCGAAAACTGACAGATGAATAAAAAGCATTAGACTGCTTACAAGCATTTAAGAGTAATTATTTTCATAGTTTCTGCAACGGTTAGCAAAGAGAGAAAAAATTTAAAATTCAGGATTTTAACAACAAGTATTATATGTAATTAAAGAGTTTTTGATATACAATAGATCATGATTTTTAGTACAATCAAAAAACCCTACAACATGGGACAAAAAAATGAATGTCGGCATAGTAAAAAGTGAATTTTTTCTCTAAAATAATAGTTTTAAAAAATTTGCATAATCTAATATTCGGATTATGATTATCATTAATAGTTTAAGAAAACCAATTCAATTAAGAAGGCGAATGCATAACACTATTAGATTACCAGTGCTAGAACAAGGTGAAATGATTAATCAGTTTGAAAATATTTCACATATATTTATTAAAAAGATTAAAAGTGTGTGCCAGTTTTATCATGCGTTTGTCTATAAATTGAAGAAAAATCCTAAAATCAAAATAATCTATACACACACAAACCACGCGAATATAATGTTAAAAAAACGCAGAGGAATTAAAATTTATGTAAAAAAAATACAATACTCTTTGAGAATCAAAAAACCAATAAAACACAACAATTCGACTTGTCACAAAATGCAAAAAGTAAAGCATTTGCTTTGCTATAACAGTTTTGTAAGAAGATGCTAATGAAAAACAAAAATCATAGAAAGTCAACTTCATTATTTAAAAGTGCTGGAATTTTAACAATTGCAATTTTTATGGCACGTATTATAGGTGCAATTCATAGACTTCCGCTAGCACATATATTGGGAACTACGGGTATGGGATTGTATCAACTTGTATTCCCTATTTATTCGTTTTTGCTATCCACATCTTCAGGCGCGCTACCTGTTGCAATATCAATGATAGTAGGTCAACGATTATCAAATAACAATAAATGTTACGCACGTGAAATTTTAAATGTGGCTATGTCGGCCTTATTAGTAACTGGTTTAATAACAGCCTTTACATTAATTGCAATGTCTGGTTTGATAGGGAAATTGCAAGGGGCCACATCTACTAGATTAGGGTATATTGCGATTGCACCTGCGGTTTTTTTTACATCAGGCATTGCGGTATTGCGTGGTTGGTTTCAAGGTAATGGTAGCATGAAACCATCAGCACTATCACAGGTTACAGAAGCAGTTATCAAGCTTATAGCAGGGTTAATCTTTGCAAGGTGTTTACTGCCTTTTGGTATTGAATATGCAACCGCAGGCGCACTAACAGGAGTTACACTAGCGGAGGGACTAACATTATTAATATTATATTTAATCTACAGAAAAGATAATCCTAGAATTAAATTAAATTTAAATTTTAAAAAATCAAAAGAAAAATACAAAGAGATAATTAAACTTACATTTCCAATGACAATAGGTGGCATGATTTTGCCGCTCAGCCAAATGCTAGATAGTTTGCTTGTACTAAATCTCACTAACAAATTATCCGGTAGTGAAATGGCGGTGGTAGATTATGGCTTGTATACGGGTTATGTAGGTGCATTAGTAAATTTTCCTATAATGGCTGCATTGTCACTTGGCATAGCAGTTGCACCAGTTTTGAGAAAAGATATAGCGGATCACAATATTAGTGAAATAAAGAAAAAAATTAATGCCTCACTGAAGATAACATTAATGGTGACTACCCCATTTACAATATACTATTGTGTTGCCCCTGATAGTATATTAAACATTTTGTATCCATCCCTTAACGACGTTGAAATTTTAAAGGCAATAAGCTTTTTGAGAATAGGGGGAATATCTGTTATTGGATTATCGTTAACGCAAGTATATGCTTCCATTTTACAAGGTTTAGGAAAAATGTATGAGCCTGTGAAAAGCATGTCGGTAGCCGTGGTTTTTAAGATAATATTGTCTTTTGTGCTTGCGTCGAAAATAGGAATTCATGGTATTGTAATTGCAACTGCTGTTTTTTTCGCTGTCAGTGCATTGTCAAACTTTTTTAAAGTTATGAAATTGACTGGATTTGATGTTAAAACATATAAATACAGTTTATTGATAGTAGTGTTTGGTTTGATAATTTCTGGTGGCATAACTGGATTAATTAAAAATTTAAACATGGAGTTTTTAACATTAATTTTGATGATTAGTTCAGTTATTCCATTTTTGATTAGTATAATTGCTATAGGCACTTTTACAGATGAAGAGTTAATTAATTTTCCATTTGGAAAACTATTTTTAAAATTCGCTAAAGTTACAAGAATATTTAAACTAAAATTAAAAGGGTATTTTAAAATTGAAAATAGAAAAAATATATCATAAAAAAGGTTATTAAAGTTAGCTTTCAATTAACTACAAACACCTTTCACATCAGCCGATAGCGCAGTTTAAAAATTATAATTGACAAATAATTAAGTGTATGATATATTTATACTAGGCAACTTGCAAAAGATAGTTTTATTTAAGCAGTTATACTACCCTTTATAGATTATAGAGATGATTGTGTCTACCCGCATAACTTTTATAGAATACAATATTAGTATTTGTTGTAAATTTAAATTTAACGAGCTCAAAATGTAAAACAAGAAGATCCATAAGGAACTTAGAATTTTTCAAACTCATTAATTTTAAAAAGTTAATTAACACAAAAAAGGAATATTAACATTAATAAAAGAAATTCCCAAAATTTTGAGGAAGGTGCGTTTTTAATCATGTGAGGGATTTAACTTAAAAATTTACCATCTCTTGTGATGCTAGATTGTTGTGAGTCCAAATTTCGAGGGCCAAACTTCATTAGCATAGGTGTTATTGCGCTTATACGCTTAAAGCAAAAACGAGATTGTATAAACTTCCACAATTATGGGGGGGAAGTAATTAAAACAAACACAGGTTAGAAAATTTTAACGAGGTATTTATGAAAAACACTAAAGTATTAAAAAAACGTTTAAGAATTTTGGATTCATATGTTTTTTTGAATGCAATGGATTTTGTCCTCGACGGGTCCATTCAAATTGACAGAAAACGTGCATTATTTATTGTAAATGTACCCGATGGATTGGAGAAAGAGGTATTAATTAAACTTTTACACTATTATGATGGAACTTTCATGGTTGATGTGTTTTTAAATGATGGTACAATCGAATATACCAGATTAGATAATGTCACAATATTTGATCACATGTGCTTGTTTTCTAGTAATTTTTTAGAGCGCAAACATTTTGGATTTAACGACCTGATAGAGATTATGAGAAAATTAAGAGGTCCAAATGGTTGTCCTTGGGATAAAGAGCAAACACATGAAACAATACGAAAGAATGCGTTAGAGGAGGCATACGAATTAGTAGAAGCTATAGATTTAAAAGACAATGCTAAGATTTGTGAAGAAAGCGGAGATGTCTTACTACAATCTATATTTCATGCACTTATTGCAGAAACCAACAAGGAATTTACAATAGAGGATATGTTAAATGGGTTATGTAAAAAACTGATATCGCGACATACGCATATATTTGGTGAAAATAAGGCAAACACATCCGAGGAGGCCTTGGGTTTTTGGGAGCAGGCTAAATCTCGTGAAAAAAAAGCCACGGACATAAAAAAAAAAATCGAAAACATACCATCAACTTTACCTGCCCTAATGAAAGCAGAAAAAATCATTAAAATACTAAATAATGAGAAAAAAGTGGATTTTGATCCTATTTCAGATATGGATAGTATAAAATTTGCAAATGATTTAATAGGAAATTTTGGATCGGATAACATCAAGGAAAAACTTGGATTATATTTGTTTTCATTAGTGAAATTAGCAATAGATTATAACATAGATCTAGAAAATTCATTAACAGAAACAATTAACAGTTTGGTGAAGAAGATGGATGATCAAGGGATTATCAAACCAGATAGAGTTGATTAAAGATTAGAGAGATAATGTTAATTAAAAATTTAAATTTTCAAAATGGATTAATGTTTCCTGCTGTGGCAGGATTTTCGGACGCTGGACTTAGAATGCTTTGCAGACGGTATGGGGCAGATTTAACATGCACTGAAATGATAAGCGCGCATGGGCTTATTTATGAAAATGTTAAGACAGAGATGCTACTTACGAGTTATAATAACGAATTTCCACGCGTAGTACAACTATTTGGATCAGATCATCAAATAATTTCGAGAGCAATCAAATTAGACATTTTATCTAAATTTGACATCATTGATTTGAACTTTGGATGTCCAGCGCGGAAAATTGTTTCAACTGGTGCAGGTTGTGCAATGATGAATAACGAAACAACTTTGTATAAAATTGTAGCTGAGGCGGTAAATGCAGCATCTGGCAGACCTGTTACAGTAAAAATACGAGCGGGTTTTACCAAAGATAATGTTAACGCAGCAAAAATAGCTAAAATTGTAGAAGAAGCAGGCGCTAGTGCTATTACAATTCATGGACGCACAGGCGATATGCAATACGCAGGAGTTTGCAACTTGGACATAATAGCTATAGTTAAATCTTCAGTTAAAATACCAGTAATTGGAAATGGTGATGTAACAACACGTAAAAAATATTTAGAAATGCTCAAATTAACAAATGTTGATGGTGTTGCAATTGCAAGAGCGGCATTAGGTTATCCGCAGATTTTTTCTGAGATAAAGAATGTAAAAATAAATGTGGATCCTGTGGATTTAGCTATAGAGCATTTTGATGAGATACTTAAATACATGCCAGGACATGTTGCGGTGAATTATATGAAAAAACAAGCAGTATTATATTTAAAGCGAATAAAGAACTCGAAAAAACTACATCCATTGATTTTTAAAGCAGAAAGTGCCGATACATTAAAGAGCATTTTGATAAGTGTTAAAAATCACTATTTGCAAGAGTCGATAGAATTGTAATAAACCTGCTAATATATTCCAACAAAAACTGGTGTTATAGTTGGTCATGGTAAGAAATTCATTATAATCTATTAAAAAAACCAATATTGCATTGCAAAATTAAATTTTTTATTGAAAATTTTGTGTTAATAATGTATAATAAAATCTAAATTTTTTAGTTTCTATTATTAACAAAACTAAAGCAATATTTTACAGTAGTGATTTGCCTGATTGATGATTGCAAATCAAACAAACATAATTGGAGAAATAATGAAAAACCCAATTTTACTTGCTAAAGATCTTATAGGCAAAGGAAAAAAATATTGGAAAACGCCGCCAACTGGCAAGTTTCTTACACTTAAAGAAATTCTGTTTTTTGGTGGTGGTGGACTTGGTATAAATTTCATATCCTCAGTGATTGGTACCGTAATCACAGCATCTCAAATCCCAGAATTCTATGGAATCGCAGTTTATCATGGTGTTATTATATTTATAATAGCTAGTTCTGCTGGCATTTTTGCACAATTAGGGTTTGGAAAAATTCTCCAAAACGCAAAGCACACTAAACTTGGCAAATATAAACCATTTATATTGTTTTTAGCACCATTAGTGGGCGTACTTGCTGTTATAGCATCCTGGCTTCCTCAAAATCTTAATTCAACAACTAAAATAATTTTTGCATATACAACTTCTGTACCTACATTAGTAATGTTAAATCTATTATTAAACACTTTTAATATGATGCCTGGGATAATATCACCCAACCAACAAGAACGTTCTAATGTATGGGCTCCTGTAAATATAATACTAAATTTGGCACCTACGCTTTTTGGTTTGTTAAAAGGGTATGTGCGTGCCTATTATCTGGGGAAAGGACAGGAATATATGGCATTTCGAGTAATGGGTATTGTAGGTGTTATTCTAGGGTTTGCAGCTACTACAATGCTCATAAAAGTACAAGAGCGCGTTTATGAAGTTTCAACTAATAAAGAACATGTTAAATTAATTGATGGGTTAAAACAAGTGGTTAAAAATAGGCCACTAATGATTCTAACCCTTGCTTTAATTCTTGGCTCTTTGAGAGTTTGTATTGAGACGAGTTCTGAACTAGTAGGCCGCCTGCGGTATGGTACGACATTTGAAGAAGGACTAAAGACATTTTCGTCATTAACCCTTATAACAGGTTTTGCAGCCACCCCAAATATGATATTGTTGCCATTGCTCACAAAAAAGTTTAACAACAAAACTATCATGATTGGATGGCAAATTTTAAATACTTGTGCGTATATAATACTTCTAATTGTTGGTTATGGAAACATACCTGTAGGTACAACTAGTGCACTTGTTATTACAGGACTGCGTTTTATGGCTTTATTCAATGCGGTTGGTAGTTTGTTGCCACTAATGTTAGCAGAAATTTATGATTATCAACAATGGAAAACAGGAAAAAGGTTGGAAGGCTTTATTCAAACGTTTGCTTATGCAATAGTATTGCTCGCTACACAATTTGCGATGCTTATCCCAGCATTAATCCAAACTAATATGGGATTCACACCAAATGATTATTTTGATAAAGAAATTAATCAACTTAGAGAGGGAAAGATAGCGGTTGCATTGGAGTATTTTGACATAGCATTACTCCTCTCCATAATTTCTGGTGTGCTTTTTATAATAGTCATGCTTTTTTACAACTTAGATAAGAAAAAATACGCAGTTGTAGTAGCAGAATTAAAAGCAAAAAATGTTAACACTGAAATATCTGATCAGGCAGAAAATGAAGCTGGTTTAGAGGAGTTGAAAAGCAGCGAGACTATTGATATAAATGAAGTCGATGCATATGAACAAAATAACGAAAAAGATAAAATAAGTGAGGCAGAAGACGTAAACTAGGGAACAGAATGGAACTCAACACACTTTTAATGAAAATTCTAGACTATTTTAATGCAATTAGAGTTGCACAGATTTAAATATTTTAAGTGTGATGGTTAAATCAACTCTCAAATAGAAGATGTTATTTTAGATTTCATAGATTGCTGTTAATTAATTTATAATAGTTAACTTTTCTAAGTTGAGATCATGTGGTTTTTTGCTTTCGCGCGCATAACCCAACAACACTCCCAAGCCACATTCATAACCATCGAAAAACTGTAATTTTTGTTTAAATTCAGTTCCTTTAGTGCCTGCAAAGCAGAAGGCCGCGAATCCGCAGTGGCAATTGTCGATACCCATTGAGGTTGCTGCTAGTGATATATTTTGTGACACAATTCCCAAATCAATTAATTCTGCCCCTTTAGGAAATCTTTCTTTTATAGCTATAATTATCATACATGGTGCGTTGTAAAAAAGTTTTCCACCGCGACCCATAATCCGATTATATAGTGTTTTGTCGTGGTAGGATTGCAAATTTTTTAGACCCTCATCCTCCATTTCTTTTATAATGACTTTATTCTCGATTAATACAATTTGCCAGTTTTGTCTATTCATCCCACTAGGTGAGGCGAGGGCAGATTTGCAAATAGTCAATAGGTCTGATTCACAAATAGGTTTATCTATAAAATCCCGGCATGAAAACCGCCTTGCTATTGTTAAAAGTGTATCATTCATTTTATATTATTCTCCTTTTTTAAGTAATTTGTTCGTAGATATTTAGAAAAGATAAATCATAGTTTTACTCCAATGGTTTCCTGCTCTAATATTATTTTGTTTTCACATATATAGTTAATAACTTCTTTGCAGTCTGCGAGATTTACATCTTCTAAGAGTTTCTTTAGTTTACAGATATAAGCATCGTTATTTTCATTAGGTTTTTTTGTTAGTCCTTCATTTTCTTTTAATGTAGAAATATCCATATGCAAAGGTTTTATGTTGAGATTAGTTTCACGGCGCAAATGACTCAGTATAGAAAAACCCCCAAAATCAATATCGCCAAAATGATAAAAGCAACATGGACTGATATTTGCTGCTATTTGTTTTAGAAATCCTACTTTGCTATGATTGGAAAATCCACCTAAGTAAACAATCAGTCCATCTGCTTTGTGATAATGAAAAGTTGTCAAATTTTCAATTGTTGTAACTGCTTGGTTTGGTATTGATATAAAATTTGTGTTTTTGATAGAGTTACTAAGTATAGCACAGACAGTACCGAGTTTTTTTAAATCAATAGTTTGATCATTAATTTTAAGCAAGCCAGCACCTTTGATATATGTAAATGTTGGATTTTTAAAAAGACCTTTAGAAACAAAATAGTCGTCTAGAGAAATATCTTCATCTTCATTTTTAACTAAATTCAATGTATTTTCAAGACATGTTTTGATTTGCTCTATGCGTTTTGAATCTTTGAATAGTTGCACACTAAAATTGCGGAGCATAATATCTTCTTTGAGGTTGTTTAGGGCATCAAAAACTTTAACGGCATCTAAGTAAGCATCAGCATTTTTTATATAGTTATATATGGATAGTTTTTTTTTGTGTATTCCTGTTAGTTTAGCATATAGTTTATTTGATGTTACTGAGTTGATTTTTGTTAATTCATCAAAAAAATCTGTATATAGTTTATTGATGCTAGTACGTTCTAGTAATTCATAAACTTTCTCAATATTTTCAATATTTAAAGTGACCTCTATAATATCTTTAGGAAACTTATCATAAGTCACATTGACTATGTTGGAAATCTTTAATTCATGCACGCTTTGTTCAATATTTTCCTTATGTTTATAGGAATCTTCAGAAACATATATTTCATAGCCATTTTTGCTGTCGTTAAAAGGTAGAGAAATTTTCTTTTTAAAATCCGATCCAGCTTTAAATCGTTCTTCATATATGTTAATTAGTTTTTTACAGATTTCTAGTTTATGATTAATTAGCATTCAGGTATACCTTCAAAATTTAAAATATCAACATCTTTATCATTACGGACAAGAATTAATCTAGTGTCCATATATTCAACAATATTAGGGACTTTTTCCTCTGTTAGAGATAGAAAAAATTGAATATGATCAAGACTTTTATAAAATTCCATCATGCTTTTAATTCGCTGTGAATCCATATTGTTAAAGGCTTCATCAAACAAAACAACACAAAGATTTGATTCATCGGATCTATATTTATATAAAAGCTTTTCGAAGCATGCGGCAGCTATAATGTAGAATGGGACCTGGTTTTCGCCACCAGATTGAACAAATTTTCGATTAGAAAAATGTCGTTTGATGTTGGTTTTTTGATTAATAATTACAATATCAAAATGCAAAAATTTTCTGTAATCGAGCCATTTGTTCCCACTATTTGTTATATCCTTCGTTATCTCATCTACTAGTTTATAGAAATCGGTTCCATATTTTTCTTCGGCGGAATCTGTCCACATGCGTGTGAGTTGATAATTAGGGTCCATAATTATGTCATAGTAACGTCCAAATTCATTATCTTTTGTTTTCACACATTCTAATTTGTATTTGTCATCGCCAAAGGGGAGTTTGTTTAATGTTGTGTTTAAAGCAGAGATTTTATTTTTACAATCGTTTATTTTTTCGCTCATTTTTGACAGGTAATCTTCTTCGAGAAGTTTGATAAGTGTTTTCTCCATATTTTTATAGTCATCTTTTTGTTCAACTAAATTTTTGGAATAAAGTTCGTTTTTCATATCCTGGTATAAATTGAGAGACTCATAACTAGTTCCAGCATTAAAAACAAAAGTGTCACAATATTTACACATCATTTCAGTTAATGTTTTCTCAAGTTCTGTAGTTTTATAAGCTTCTTTTTTAATTTTAATATCTGAGTGCATACTACTATAATCTTTGTTTAACCGTTTTTCCATATTATTATAATATTCAAAAACTTTATCTGTGGTCAAACAATTAGACAGCTCTTCGTCAAACTTTGTTTTAGAATCTAAAAATTTTGGACTAACATTATTCATTTTGGATCTGTTTTCTGCTATCGAGGCTTGCAACGTTCCAACTTTAATCAAAATAGTAGATTCATTCTCTTTATATTTAGTCAGTTTTTTCTTTTCTTCTTCTAAATTTTCTCGCTGAGATAAAATAGATGGGTCGAGTTTAATCTTTTCGATAGCTGAAGTAATTTCTGTTTCTCTTTGATTTAGTTGTTTTAAATTGTCAATTGACGCTAAATAGGTTGGATTATATTCGAGTTCTCTAATAGGGACATCTTCAATATTTGAAAGAAGTGAATTAATAGCAGACAAATTTTCTCGAAGTTCTGTTTGTTCGTTTAAGAGGTTATTTAATTTTGCTTTCAATTTTTCTATAGACAATTTATTTGCTTCAAGGCCTAAATATGGTTTGTCATAAATGGCTGGATTAATTTGTCTTGCAACGTGATTATGATAACGCATACAAGTTGAAGTTATTGCATTATCGTGTAATTTTAAGTCACGAAGTTGATCAACACAAACTACTTTATTTAGAAGATGATATGCATAATTGCGTGCATAGTTGTTCGAAAAATCGATTTTTCCAGCAAGCGAATTTTTTTCACAGGTTATGGTATTAGCGTATTTTGCAGTATTTACAATACCAACGCCATATATATTTTGCTTAATTTTTATTTGATCATAAATTTTAAGACAATCATCAAAAAAAACTGGATCACAAATTAAGTCAAATCGCTGAGTGTTAAGATATCCTTCGAGTGCGTTCCTCCAATATTCTTCTTTGACTGTAGCGTACTCGCAAAGTGGTTTTACCTCAATTTTTCTTTTGTATTTTTCGTTTAATTGATCATTGATGGCACGTATAAGATTAATGACGCAACGATCATATTGCTTTAAATTTTTTTCTAGATCGCCTATCTGAGCATTGATAAGTTTGGTAGTTTCAATATTTTCATTAGATTCTTTTTCTTTTTTACATTTATCCGTTTGCAAATTGATTCCCAACAGTTTCAAATCATCTGAAATGGATTTGATCGATTTAATTAATTTATCAGATCCGTTATTGATATTTAAATCCGTTGAATAATGTTCAAAGTTGTTATAACCACGTGAAATTAGATTTTTAATTAAATTTAAAATTTTACTTAACCCGGTTTTTGTGAAGGCAAGGTAACGTTGTTGTGAATCAATATTATTTTTGATGTCTGATAGCTTCTCTTCAAAATTGCTTAGCGATCTATGTACATCATTATTTTCTAGTGCTAGAGTTAGTTTGCTAACTAATGCCTGCTGTTTTTCAACAGCCACTTCAGAATCCTTTTTTTCAGCTAATTTTTTGCTAAGGGCATTTTCATTTTGATTAATCAAATCTTTGTATTCGTTAAATTGTTTTTCGAATTCTAAATAGCTGACATATATTTCAACGACATCTAATATTTTTAAATTTTTTTTTCTTTCACGAATTATATAACCACGTTCCAAAATATCATTTAACTTAAATATTTGGTCCTCAGTTTTTATTATTAAATCATTCAAAGCAGATAAGTCAGTTATTGTTTTTTTTGAGTTAGTTAAATCCAAGGGATCTTCCTCGAGTAAAAATTGATTTATGAAAGTATCCATCGTTGTAACGCTTCCAAAACCTATCGCTTTCGGTAAGAGTTTTACATATTGGTTGATGTTAACTCCCAAACATGCACCAAGCATTGCTCGGTATCCTGCTATATCACTTTGAAAGCTCCCAATTTTCTTTCCATGATCAGTTGCATATTTAGTTAGTTTAGTAAAATTATTTGCATAATTATTAGTAATAAAGTATTCGTCAATTAAATTCGCATCTTCTATATTGTAGAATGAAGATTTGACCTCTGTATTGCCTAATTTAAATTCAAGAACAACACCTATAATAGTGCACTTATTTTGTTCATTGGTAATTTCTATAGCGATATGACCATTACAATCTGAGGCCCTCAAGTATTCCTGCTCCTCGGTGGAAATTTTGCCACGCAAATATCCTATTAATGTCCTAGCCCCCCTTTCATAAATAGCGGCACTATTAAATTTGCAGCCTTGCACACTACCCATCAATAAATATTCGAGCGCATCAATTATGGTTGATTTTCCACAGGCATTCAATCCTGTAATTAAGGTGTTGCCATTTATTTCGATGGTTTGGTTTTCAAAGTACATCCAGTTAATTAGTTTGATTTTTGTGAGTTTCTTCACTATTTTTATCTCCTTTTTGATAGCTTTTAATTTTCATATCTAGTTCTCGCATGTCAGCGCAATCTACGACTGTTTTGATTGAGGGATATATTGTAATAGGAGCATCATCATTCAGTACATCATTTTGCGAGCGATAATCAATGATGTTATAATTCTTGTATGTACTCAAAATCGGCCTTAATTCACGAATTTTAAGGTTCTCTGTGATGGAATTGGTTCTTTTAAGTTCATCATTTAATTGTGAGCAAGAAATAGTTACATCATCAGCCAGTGTTAATTTTAAACAACAATTTTGATATAGATAGCGCAGAGCAAGCAGAACTTTAGATTCTGTTTGGTCAAGATTAAGTTTGTTGTATTTTGAAGTGCTTTTTATATATGCATAACCAAAATACGAATCGATCTCAAATTCAATATCAATCATCGAAAAATATATTTTAAACAAAGACACATTATCTTTTAAAAACCTATAGTCATTTTCATTAGCCTTTTTTTTAACATAATAATTGGATTGCAAAAGTTCATTTGCGATTTTGGAAAATTGTTCTTTGTCCATTTCAGTCCATTTCAAATAATTTTCGCAAAGTTCATTAATAGAATCATTGGATTTCATAGATTACCTCTCTTCAAAATAAAATCACAGAATGTAATACCTTTTATAAATATTTTGTTTGACGTTTTCAGAATTATATATTTACATTCTGGTGTTGCAGAATAGAGTAGTATTAGAATTGTTTTTGCAAAGTCTCTAGTATTATTAAAAGGCATTTCAGATGCATATATTTCCGACCTTCCTTCTAACAACTTTAGTGCGTATTTTGTAATATTATTGTATGAGAATTCGGCATTCAATAATATGTCTTTAAGTTTTTTATCGACAAGCACTTTATCAACATGTGATTCCCTGATTGGTTCAATATTACCTTTAGTTCTATTGATATCGCGCGCAGTATAAAGAGAAGAATTATTAAGCATTTTTGTAACATACAGGTTAAATTTGTAATCTTTAGTAAAGTCCGTTGCAGAATTAATTGCAAATCGGATTAACTGATTATAAATCCCATTAAAATCATCTGAAGAATCAATGTAAAACATGAGCTTGTTAATAGCAGCTTGTAAATAGTTATTATTTTTGTCATCAATGCTTGTAATTAATTTGCTAACAGAATTCAAACTTATTTTAATATAATCTAATGTGTCAAAAATATATTTTCTTGCTTCATCTGTTGTTTTAAATTCATCATTTATTCGTTTAGTAGTTAATTCATTGGTAAATGATGGAGTATCTTCTATGTACTCTATAATTTTTAATATAGAATTCTTGAATTTATGCAAATTGTCGTAGGTTTTCAAATTGATAAAGGAAGTATCAAAAAAATTCGTTTTGTATTTTTTTAATTCATTTAAGATTGTATTTGCAACTTCTGATGATTTGACTCCTTTTAGAAGTTCTTTATAGTAAGCAAAGATGTCTGCTTTTAGGCCTTTTAAATTTGAAATGAAATCCTTAGTTCCTTTGTCCATTTGTTCTATTGATTCAATGTTTTTGAAATTTTTTAATGCCTCAGCGTGGTAATAAATGGTATTAAGATAACCTGTGTACTCAAGACGAGATCCCGAGACAATATCTTTTAAGATGTCTAGAACTTTCATAGCTTTTTTATCAAAGCATACAAGTATATCATTATTCTTTATTTCTTCTTCATAAATCCATCCCGCATCTCGTATTCGATTATACATGTGAACTGCTTTGGCCCTTGAGTCTTTTAAAGTTACTGCATCATCTTCTAAAATATCTGGGTTATTATTATTTTCAATTATGTAAACAATAGAATCTAGAATTATCTTCTTAGTATTTTCCTGTGTTGAATTCACAATGTAATAGTTTTGATTAGCGCGTCGATCAATTTCAAGCAAGGCCTCGTAATAAAGTTCTTGATTAGGGCACGAGAGAATATTGAAAAAAGCGTGATTAAAAATGTTAAACAAATTCATCATTTGCTGTCCTTATAGGTTTTAAAATTTAAACAGGATTATTTGTAAACTAAATAATCTGTGAGGTAGAAGAAACTTAGAATTTAATTTATAGGTTTTGTAGAAGTAACTATATAATTTGTGCATCAAAGTTAGTTTGGTACATGGTTATTGAAATTTGTTTAGGCTAAAGCAACATAAATCAAATTACTCTTTATCTAAATTACTCCTTGTTTTAATATAAGAATTGTATAATTTAATGTAACATACTTTGATTAATAAAATATTGGGTTATATAAAGTGGTAGTTATAATAGTATTAGATAATAATTTTATGAAAACTTCAAAACGAGGCACATAATATTGGACAAAACTTTAGTCCTAATATATGATAATACCCATCGCCTGAGTGCGTAATTATATTATAGAAAACAATGCAACAAAAAGCAATTAATTTTTAGCAATAATTTAATTAGTTTGTAATATTTTTTTGTTTTTTAGAAGTGCGAGTGGATGTATTTGTTTTAGGGCGTAAATATTGGTCTTCAACAAATACCAGACTGCAAAAAAATGGGATAAATACTAAAACCAGTAAAAAAAACCCCTTAAGTTAAAAATAACTTGCAGGGGATCTTAGTGGTGCCGAAAGTGGGACTTGAACCCACACGAAGATAATCTTCTGCGGATTTTGAGTCCGCCGCGTCTGCCATTCCACCATTTCGGCTAGGTTTGAATTAGACATTTGTGATTAAACTTATAACAATAGTTTAACATACTGATTAAAATTTTGCAAGCAAAATTGTTTATTAAACTAAGAATTATCATCAAAAAGGTTTGGAGTTTAGAATTTAGACAAAAAAAAATATATTTGCAGGAAGATACTATGTTTGTTGTATAGCAAAATATGTGGAGCAGCTCTTCAAATCTATTATACCTCATCAGCATGGTAAAGTATCAAACCTCCTGCAAAAAACTTGTGTATAGTTTAAACCAGCCCCCTATTTTAAGTATGTGAGGAATTTAGAGGTAGTAAAATGGTGCAAGCAAACTATAAAACATGAAAAAATTTGAAAAAGGCCTCTAAGAATGATTCTAAAAAAAAAATTGCATTTTAGAGAGAAAATTTAAAAATTATTTTTAAAATTATGCTAATATCTTGTTAAATGTGTTGACATTCCTAGTATAATATGATAATCTATTAAGGCATCCTTTTGAGAGGGTGTAATTTTTTGTATAAAAATCGTATTAGTAATGATGCGAGTGAGGGAATGGTATGCGAGATAAAATTACACTAGCGTGTACAGAATGCAAGCATAGAAATTACGATACTAATAAAAACAAAAAAAATGATCCTGATAGGATTGAGTTAAAGAAGTATTGTCGTTTTTGCAAAAAACATACGAATCATAAAGAGACCAAATAGGAGATTACTCGTATGGGTAGAAAAGACATCAAACTTGGTAGTTTGGACAAAAACATTGATGTACCTGTAGTTGAACCCAAGAAGGGCGATGTTCAAAACACAAATGCCTCAAAAAACAGCAAAAATGTCTCAAAAAAAGATAAAGCTGATAAGCCTAAAGTAAGGACTAGGATAGCAAAAGTCTTCAGAGAAATGATATCCGAACTTAAAAAGGTTGATTGGCCAGTGTTCCGCGCAACTAAAACTAAAGCAGGTGTAATAACAAATACCATCACAGTATTAGTCTTATCATTATTTTTCTTAATAATAGTAACTGCTTTTGATTTTGGCCTTGCAGCCGCATTAAGAGCATTAGTGGGTGGTTAAAATGTGTTTAAATTTTGTTTTAGACGAAGTTAGTCACTCTAAAGCGAGGAATAATGGATAATAAAGAAAACGCAAAGTGGTACGTTCTTCATACGTACGCATCATATGAAACTGTTGTAAAAAACAATCTAAACAAAATGATCGAGAATAATGGATTGCAAGATTACATATTTGAGATCGAAATTCCAGTCGAAGAAGAGGTTGTTGAAAAAAACGGAAAAAGAAAGATTGTTGAGCGCAAAAAATTTCCAGGTTATGTCTTTATAAAGATGATTCACACAGATCATGTCTGGTATATGGTGACCAATACAAGGGGCGTTACTGGTTTTGTAGGCCCGCAATCGAAAGCTTTGCCCTTAACGGCAGATGAAATTAAAAGGATGGGACTAGAAAAAGTAGCCACAAAAGATTTTACAATTAATGTGGGAGATACTATTAGAATTATTTCTGGGGCCTTGGATACCTTTGTTGGGTCGGTTGAGGAAGTTTACAATGAGAAAGAAAAGGTGAGGGCTTTTGTTCAATTGTTTGGAAGGCCTACCCCAGTTGAATTGGATTTCTCACAAATTGAAAAGATATAAAATAAATAAAAATTCCTGATAATTTTCGGATGAATTATTTATATAAAATTGGGAGGACGGTAAATTTATTTAATGCTGTCCGTTGGAACCTGAATAGTCGGAGGATTTGACTATGGCAAAAAAAATAAATGCTGTTGTAAAATTACAGCTGCCAGCTGGAAAAGCAACGCCTGGGCCACCTGTAGGATCTACATTAGGACCACATGGTGTAAACATACCAGCATTCACAAAAGAGTTTAATGAAAAAACGCTACCACAAGCGGGACTTATAATCCCAGTTGTGATAACAATTTTTGCAGATCGTTCTTTTACATTTGTTCTGAAAACACCACCAGCTGCAGTTCTAATTAAAAAGACATGTGGCTTAACTAGTGGCAGCCCTAAGGCCAATCGAGAAAAGGTAGCTAAGATTACTCATTCTCAAATAGAAGAAATTGCAAAAATTAAGATGCCAGATCTTAATACCACATCACTAGAACAAGCTACTAGCATGATTGCTGGTACTGCCCGTAGTATGGGCGTTGTTGTTATTGATGGTTAACAAGGGAGGTATCAAAAATGAAGAGAAGTAAAAATTACGTAGATTCACTTAAGCTTTTTGAAAAGAAGAAGATATACGAGCCGGGTGATGCTTTGAAATTAGCTGTTGACACTGCTAAGGCAAAGTTTGATGAAACTATAGAGTTGGCTATTAAACTAGGCGTTGATCCACGTCACGCTGATCAACAGGTGAGAGGCGTAGTTGTTTTACCACATGGAACTGGAAAAACCATGAAAGTATTGGTAATTGCAAAAGGAGCCAAAGCTGACGAAGCACAAGAGGCAGGAGCTGATTTTGTTGGTGGAGATGAAATGGTAGCAAAAATTCAAGGCGGATGGTTTGATTTTGATACCTGTGTTACCACACCTGATATGATGGGCGTTGTAGGAAAATTAGGTAAATTGTTAGGACCCAAAGGACTGATGCCAAACCCAAAGAGTGGTACTGTAACTATGGATATAGCAAGAGCTATACGTGAAATCAAAGCAGGTAAAGTTGAATATCGTGTTGACAAGACTGCAATTGTGCATGTGCCTATAGGAAAGAAATCATTTGGTACGGAAAAACTCATAGAGAATTTTGTCGCTTTAATGGAAGCTGTAGTTAAGGCAAAACCAGCTGCTGCCAAAGGACAGTATCTTAAGAGCATAGTTGTTGGTTCGACTATGGGCCCTGGTATTAAAACCACATTCAAATCATAGTTTGAATTAAAGTAGTAAAAAATTTAATTATTAGTTTTTCTTCGAAGACCGTTTGTACTGAAAAGTTTAAATCTGCAAACGCAGAAGGAATTAAGTCGTAAATAGTATTTATGTATGGCTTCGTTTCTTCGATAGGAGACGAAGCTTTTAATATTTATAAGGACAAAAAGTCCAAAATAATCTAAGGAGGTTATTAATGGCATCATCAACGATCCGAGAACAAAAAAGCAAGCAAGTTGCTGAGATACAAGATCAAATATCTAATGCTAAAAGTGTTATGTTAGTTGATTATAAAGGTATTACTGTTCTTCAAGATTTAGAATTGCGTAATGCTTTTAGAGCAAAAGGCGTAATTTACCGTGTGCTTAAAAATCGTCTTGTAAAAATAGCTTTTAATAATTTGGGACGAACTGAGTTTGACGAAGCTCTAAATGGCCCAACAGCATTAGCTATAGGCATGACGGATATAGTAGCACCAGCAAAAATTGTAATGGAAAAGTCAGTTACTTTCAAAAAGATGACGATCAAATGTGGCTTAGCAGAAAACAATTTCTTGGATGCTGAGCAATGTAAGGCATTTGCACAACTACCTTCACGAGAGGTGCTGATATCACAAGTTCTTGGTTTATTCCAAGCCCCAATCGCTGCATTTGCACGTGTTATAGATGCTATAGCACAGAAAAAAGCAGAGGTTTAATTCGCAGTCGGTAGCGTTAATCGAACAAACATATTCTAGGAGAATAATAATGGCAGATATTAAAAAAATAATTGAAGAAATTAAAGAGTTAACAGTTCTTGAATTAAACGCATTAGTTAAAGAACTTGAAATTGAATTTGGTGTAAGTGCTGCAGCACAAGTAGCTGCTTCTGCTGGTGCTACAGCTCAAGAAGCTGCACCTGTTGAAGAAAAGACCGAATTTGACGTAATAATAACAGCTATGGGACCAAACAAAGTACCAGTCATCAAAGCAGTTAGAGAAGCAATCCCTGGCCTCGGTTTAGTTGAAGCGAAACAACTCGTTGAAAGTGCACCAAAAGCAGTAAAAGAGGGCATTTCTAAAGAAGCAGCAACTTTGATAGCTGAAAAACTTAAAGCAGCCGGTGCCGAAGTTGAAATAAGATAGTATAAAATATACTAATTTAAAAAAGTTTGTAAATAGGAATTTGCTGTAGTTTGCTCTGAGTGGTCCTTGTGTTTTAACAAGTCATGCATCTTTGTTTGGGATACTAATATTAAGTATAAAAAACAAGCTGTACAGATTAAAGGATCACTCAGTGCATCTACATTAATCCTTAAAAAATATATTTTTTGATTCAACAGTTCCCACACTGCTAAAATTTGAAATATTTAAGCAAATAATCAAAATGATATTAGATTATTTGACAACATGCGATTAAATAGGATATACTAATTAAACTCTTAATTATGCGGGTGTAATTCAATGGTAGAATATTAGCCTTCCAAGCTAGATGCATGGGTTCGATTCCCATTACCCGCTCCAATTTTGAGCCTGTAGCACAGTGGATAGGGCAACGGCCTTCTAAGCCGTAGGTCGGGGGTTCGAATCCCTCCAGGCTCGCCACATAACAAGAGAAGTTTATTAAATAGCATGTTTTTGGTAGGTATAGCTCAGTTGGTAGAGCGCCGGATTGTGGCTCCGAAGGTCGTGGGTTCGATCCCCATTACTTACCCCACAAATTGGGGTGTAGCCAAGCGGTAAGGCATGGGACTTTGACTCCCACACTCGTTGGTTCAAATCCATCCACCCCAGCCAAACGATTCATTAGCTCAGCTGGTAGAGCATTTGACTTTTAATCAAAGGGTCCCGGGTTCGAATCCCGGATGGATCACCACAACAAGGCACACGAGACATTCCGTGTGGCCTTGTTTCATTTTAAATCCAAATAGCTATGAATAAATCCAGAATCGTGATATACTGAGTTTGTGCTGGATTTAATTGTTAATTCACCTAATTAAAACGCAAATATATAATATAACTTGCATTTTGGTTTGAATCGATATATAATATTACATAAGCGGCACACACAATCAAAATTCGATCAAAAACCTATTAGTTTGCATTTTGCATTCAAAAGGTAAATAGGTTGTATTAGGGAGATGACAATGTTAACAATAATGTATTGTATACTAGGGCTACTAGGTGCTTTAATAGTTTTCATGATAGTTAGAACAATATTAACTAAACCTATTCCAGTTGTTAAAAATGAGTTCGTTCCAAAAGGTGTAGACGCTGATTTAGCAGCCGAACATTTATCGGGTGCAGTGAAATTTAAAACTGTAACGCTAACTAGCCCTTTGGCTGAGACAGATGTTTTTTACAAATTCCAGGATTATATTGAACAGTGTTATCCAAATGTTTTTAAGGTAGCAAGAAAAACGTTAATTAATAGATACTCCGTTATATATGTAGTTGAGGGTAGTGATAGTAATTTATTGCCAGTTGCAATGCTAGCGCATCAAGACGTTGTCCCTGCTCCAGAAGAAGGTTGGATCGTGCCACCTTTTAGTGGAGAGATAAAGGATGGATATGTATATGGACGCGGTTCTCAGGATATGAAGTCACAGATGATTGCCGCACTGGAGGCTCTAGAAATACTGTTAAAGGATGGTTTTAAACCCAAACGAACTATTTACTTTTGTTTTGGACATGATGAAGAATTGAGAGGCACAGAAGGTGCTAGACAAATATCTAAATATTTGCAAGAGCAAGGCATACGATTTGAATATGTTTTAGACGAGGGAGGCACAATACTAGATGGAAAAATGTTGGGGATTGATAATAAAATAGCTCTAATAGGTATTTGTGAAAAAGGTTATGCAGACTTCATATTAGAAGTGGAAAAACCAGGTGGGCACGCTTCGAGTCCATCAAAACGCACATCAGTGGGCTTGTTAGCAGAGGCTGTATATTTTACAGAACTAGCACAACGACCAACATTTTTTGCTAAACCAACCAAAGATATGTTTAAAGCATTGGCGCCATATATGAAACCAATATTCAAATTTTTATTTGTTAATCGTGATATATTATCACCCTTACTACGTTTGGTTTTGTCAAAGGCGCACCCAATGACAAATAGTTTAGTTAGAACAACAATAACTCCTACAATGGCCAGAGGATCGGATGCACCTAATGTATTGCCTCCTAGGGCTAGTGCAAACATCAATTGTAGAATAAATACAGGAGAAACCATAGAAATTATTGAACGACATATAAAGAAAGTTGTTGGTTCTAAGGTAAAAGTCAGAATTGATGAGGGGAGTGTTAATCCATCTGAAGTATCAGATATAACAAGCCCAGGTTATGAAGTGTTGAAACAAACGATTGCGGAGGTGTACAATGGTTATATCACAGCACCTTTTCTTTTTATTGCAGCGACGGATTCAAAACATTATTATCCATTATCTAAAAGCGTTTATAGATTCACACCTTTTGAAAAAACAGAGGATGATGCCTCACGTATTCATGGCATAAACGAACGTCAGGAAATCAAGGCACTTGCTACAGGTGTAGAATTTTATATTAGGTTATATCAAAATTCATGTGGCTAGTATGCTAAAAGGGATTTAGTTGTAATACAGTGGGTGTACAATGGGACGTGAGGAATTCATAATTAACAAATTAATAACCTTGTTTGTACTAGAAAAACTGGAAATCCCAATCAATGAGGATGTTTTTCTGCAAATTTGTTGTATAGATAATAGTTGGATTCCATATCTTATTTGTCAACAAGCCATTCATGATTTATTAAAAAACGGCTTTATTTCTAGAACGCGTGCTCCTGTTACAAACAAAAATTTCTTGACATTAACAGCTGATGGGCGTGCTTGTATAGCACATTTTTACAACGATATACCCATACTTGTTAGAGAAAATATTGCAGTTTATGTTAAGAAAGAGCGCATAAATTACAAAAAAAGACAAGAATTTGAAGCTGATTATTATAAAAATACAGATGGCACATTCACTGTTGTACTAAAAATTCTTGATGTTGTAAAACCTATAATGGAGTTAAAATTCATAGTTGCTAATCGCGCAATTGCGACCGCTATATATAACAGTTGGCAGGAAAAGGCTCATGAAGTTTACATGGCTTTAAGTGATGTTTTATTAGATCCAGTATAAATGGATGATTTTTTAAATCCAATTGTATGAAAGCGACTAATTTTGTTTTGGCTCTAATAGTTGCAATATTAATTTGAAAAAGCACGCAAAATCTAGTTTTTAAAGGTAAGTGCAAAAATTATACATTGCGTAAATGCACGTGGCCACTTTTGTTTTTAAAGCGATGCGCATTTTATTTAAGACCTAGATTTTAACAAATATTAGAAATATTGCAGTTTAAAAGACAAAATAATAGTTAGTCTCGATTTGATCGTGGCATATAGGAAACAAATGTTTAATGCACTCGTAGTAGAAGATGACAAAAATACACGTCGTCTAATTGTTAGAATTTTAAAAAACGATGGATACACCGTTTTTGATGCAGAAAATGGAGAGGTTGCTCTGACACTCTTAGAGCATGAGCATGTAGATATAATATTGCTTGATGTAATGATGCCTGTTATGGATGGTTATGAGTTCACCAAGCGCCTACGTGAAGCTGATATTACAATTCCGATTATTATGATATCAGTGAAACAAGACACAGTTGATAAAAAGCGTGGTTTGGAACTGGGTGTTGATGATTATATGGTAAAACCATTTGATGAGGAAGAGATGCTTCTTAGAATGAGGGCAATACTAAAGCGCTCAAAAATTATTTCCTCGCGAAAAATTGTTATAGGAGAAGTTGAATTAAACTTTGACGCATTAACAGTTACCAGGGCAGGGTATGAACAGATGCTTCCCAAAAAGGAATTTTTATTGTTATTCAAACTTTTATCATCGCCCAATACAATATTCACCAGATACCAAATAATGGATGAGTTATGGGGCATGGACAGCAATTCAGATGAGAGAACCATCAATGTACACATAAACAGATTAAGAGAACGCGTTGGTGATTATCCGGAGTTTGAAATAGTAACAGTTAGAGGACTAGGCTATAAAGCTGTTTATAATAAAAAATAAATAGCAAGTAGGAGATCTCAAAACCAAAAATCATGCCTCTGCTAGTAAAGAGTGTAATGACGAAAAAACCATCAGATATTTAATTTAAAATGTCTACTATTTAGTTAGAATACACCGCCCTTGTAGCCTAGTAAACTTACGAGACTAAAACCAGATAGGGTGAGTTTAAACTAGGTGAATATAAATTAAAAGCAGCTGGTTGGGCTGAGTTTGACAATTGGGTGCTGGAATAAAGTATGAAGTGAATTTTTTAAAACCGATTGTTTTCAAATTGGATAGTTTAAAAACTACTTAAAACAAAATTTTTCTGATATGTGATTTAGGAGTCTCTATAAATGATATCTTTTAAGAATTATTATAAGCAACGCGCAAAAACAGGATTGGCTGTTAATATCACTGGCATGGTATTTACTGTGCTTTTGTTATCTGTAGGCAGTATTTCTCTTTTTTATTCGGCTCTTTACGAAAGTGGTGTTTTGGGATTTAATCAGAATGTAGCACCATTATTGTTTTTTATGATATTACTTTTTCCAAGCGCGGCTCTAGGTTCACTGGGTACAGCACTATTAGTTAGGGTGATAATTAAACCACTAACAAAACTTGCAGTTGCATTAAGCATGGTAAAAAATGGTGATTATAGTGTGAGGTTGCCTGTTGATAAACACAAAAAGTTTGTTAATATTTCTAAGGACTTCAATGAAATGGTGTCAAAATTATCTGAAGTTGAAACTCTCAGAGATGATTTTATTACAAATTTTACACACGAATTCAAAACACCTATAGTTTCAATGCGTGGATTTGCAAAATTACTTAAAAAAGGCAATTTATCAAGTGAAGACCAAATTGAATATTTAGATATTATAATTGACGAATCCGAGAGGCTTACACAGCTTGCGACTAATATATTATTATTATCCAAAATTGATAGGCAGTCCGAGAAATTTGCGAAAAAGGAATTTAGTTTGGACGAGCAGTTGAGACAATGTGTTCTACTGCTTGAACAAAGATGGAGTGCAAAAAATATTAATTTAGAGGCAACGCTTGATGAATTTGCAATAATTGCGATTGAAGATTTATTGCATCAAGTATGGTATAACTTAATAGGAAATGCAATAAAATTTACACCAGAGAATGGAACAATTTTAGTTACACTAAAAAGCAACATGGGAGCTGCTGTAGTAACTGTATCTGATACAGGATGTGGCATGGATGCTAAAACACAGAAGCGCATATTTGATAAATTTTTTCAAGGTGACAGGTCACACACAACAGAAGGTAACGGATTAGGTTTGACTATAACAAAAAAGATAATTCATTTGCATGGTGGTTTGATAACTGTGCGAAGTGATGAGGGGAAGGGGACCACATTCACAATAGTTTTGCCGGGTGAAATTCCAGGCTAATGTCTGTAAACTAAAACTAGTAGAAATTTAAATATTAAGGATGGGAGGTGTGCCGTCTTAACATATCACCGGCTGATACCTCTGGAGACTTAAATTTAACAATTTGCTGAACCAACTTAACATCCTCTAGGATGTTTCCTTTAGAATCTATAATTTCACCAACCTCAAATGATTTTCCAAATGATTCAGATGGTGATAATATTTCAAGTGTGTCGCCTGTTTTAAAACGGTTTCGCATTTCTACTATCGCATTTCCATCTTCATAACCTAAAACAAGTGCCACAAAATCACAAAAACCCTCTGTCCCATTACAGTCATGCAAAATAGAGTCATCCTCTTCATTACCAAAAAAGCCTTTTGTATAATCACGGTGATTTATTTGTAATAATTCGCTTTCATAGTCGTATAGATTAGGGATGTATCCAAATTGAGAGAATTCTGTTAAAGCTCTGTTGTATGTATTAATTACTGTAGCTAGGTAAAATTCAGTCTTCATTCTCCCCTCAATTTTTAGTGATGCAACACCTGCGTCAATTATAAAGGGCAGGTCACTAATCAAATTCAAATCCTTGCTGTTCATAAAATATGTGCCTTTTTCATCCTCGTCAACATTTAGAGATAAGTCAGGGTTCTTTGGGTCTGATAGTTTAAAATTCCATCTGCAAACTTGTGCACAATCACCCTTATTCCCATCTCTGTGTGTAAAGAAATTGCTCAGCAAACAACGCCCACTGTATGAAACACACATAGAACCATGTACAAACATTTCGAGTTCTATATCAGGATCGTTTTTATGGATATCAGCGATATCGTCTAGTGTTAATTCGCGAGCGAGAATTATACGATCAAATCCCATTGATTTCCAAAATCTAACAGCAGCTCGGTTTAGTGTGTTTGCTTGTGTTGAAAGATGAAGACTCAGCGAGGGAGCTATTAGTTTTGAAATATAGAACACACCAGGATCGCTTATTATCATAGCATCGACATTTGCTTGGTTAATAAATTTTATATAACTAGAAATATCTTCTAAATCACTATTTTTAGCATAGATGTTAACAGCCACATATATTTTTTTGCCCAACGAGTGTGTATATTTAACAGCTTCTAAGAGTTCATCGTCCGAAAAGTTTTCAGAATGACTACGAAGTGAAAAATTCTTACCAGCTACATATACCGCATCTGCACCATAATAAAAAGCGAGTTTAAGTTTATTAAAATTCCCAGCTGGTGCTAAAAGTTCTGGTCTATAACAGTTCAATGCTTTGCTCCTTTGATTAAATTATTCAGATGAGTTTGGAGCATAGCAACAACACTCATATCCGCATCAGGCAAATTTTGATAGGGATTATAAATCCGCATGTCCTCATATTTACCAAACCCCATTGTATGAAAAGGTTTTAATTCATAACAGGTGATGTTCTTAAAATCCTTAATAAGATCAAAATAGGCATTGATATCTTCAATTGTATCATTAATAGTTGGAATTATAACTGTTCTTAGAATAACAGGAATGTTAGATTTGTGCAAATAGCTTAAAGACTTAATTACGGTCTCAAAGCAATCAAATTTGCATTCAGACTTATACAATTCAGGTGAATGAAATTTAAGATCAGCAATTACAAAGTCTAATGACTGATACAAGGAAATTACTGACTCATTTAATACGGATATAGAAGAATCAATCGCTACATTTATATTCGAGGCCTTTAAAATAGTAGTTGTATCTAACACAAACTCAGCTTGGCACAAGGGTTCCCCACCCGAAAACGTTATACCTCCACCTCTTGAAAAATAGGGTTTGAATCGCAGAAGTTGTTTTGCTAATTCTTCAGGCAACACTTTGCGCCCCTGTGGAGACCAGGTTTCAGGATTATGACAAAAAGCGCAACGAAGAGGACAACCACTCATAAATACGGCAGTTCTGATGCCACGTCCCTCAAATGTAGCAAAACTTTCAATTGAATGAACAAAACCGTGCATAAATTATAATGAGGAATGAAAAGTGCGATTAATAACTTCCGCTTGCTGTTTTTTGTTTAATTTGTTGAAGTTTACAGCATAACCGCTAACTCGTATGGTGAGATTTGGATAGTTTTCAGGATGTTCCATCGCATCAACTAGTTTGGCACGATTTAGAACATTAACGTTTAAATGATGAGCCTCTTGTAGAAAATAACCATCTATTAGTGATACAAGTCTATCAGCTCGCTCGGCAGGTGATGAGCCTAGCACATCAGGTGTTACAGTGAATGTATTAGAAATCCCGTCTCTACAACAATCAAAGCGCAGTTTTGCGACGGAATTCAAACTCGCCATAGCGCCACATTCATCACGCCTATGCATAGGATTTGCACCAGGCGCGAAGGGTTCGCCCAGCTTGCGGCCATCAGGAGTAGATCCAGTTTTTTTGCCGTATACCACATTGGATGTTATTGTAAGAACTGACAAGGTGTGTTTGGCATTTCTGTACGTTTTGGTTCGTAAAAGCTTTGCATAAAAATCTTCAACAACCCAACGTGCAATATCATCAGCGCGGTCATCATCGTTACCATATTTTGGAAAATCACCTTCAGTGATATAATCGATAATGAGTCCAGCTTCGTTTTTTACAGGCGTAACAGACGCATATTTTATTGCACTCAGACTATCGACTAAAACACTCAAGCCGCATATTCCAAAGGCCATTAATCTCTCAACGACTGTATCATGAAAACTCATCATTAATCTTTCATAAGCATATTTATCATGCATAAAGTGAATGACATTTAATGTATTAACATATAAATTTGCTAACCAACTACTATACTTGTCGTATTGTGTTAATACTTCATCGTAGTTTAATTTTTTGCTATCAAATATGTTACCTTCAGGGCCGACCATTACGCCGCTAATTTCATCTCGACCGCCATTTAAGGCCATTAACAATACTTTAGTTAAATTACACCTCGCACCAAAATATTGGGTTTGTTTCCCAGTTTTTAAGGCGGATACACAACAAGCTATTGCATAATCATCACCATATGCAATACGCATGACATCATCGTTTTCATATTGTATTGAGTCAGTGTCTATGCTAACCTGTGCACAGAAAAGCTTATAATTTTCAGGTAAATGTTCACTCCACAAAATTGTTATATTTGGTTCTGCAGAAGGATCTAGATTGTATAGTGTTTGCAAAACTCGATATGCTGTTTTAGTGACCATGTGTCGACCGTCTAGAGTTACTCCACATTCAGACATTGTAACCCAAACAGGATCGCCTGCAAAAAGATCGTTATAAGCAGAAGTTCTTAGGTGGCGCACCAATCTAAATTTAATAACTAAATCATCTATTATTTCCTGTGCGGATACCTCATTTAAAATACCCAGCTTAATATCTCTTTGGATGTAGATATCAATAAATGTTGAGATTCTACCAACTGAATTAGCCGCGCCATTTTGTTCTTTTACAGCACCAAGGTAAGCATAATATAACCATTGAATGGCCTCTCGTGCGGTTTTTGCAGGTTTTGTAATGTCATCGCCGTATTCGGCCGCCATTTTAATAAGTTCCTGCATAAACTGAATTTGTTTAAAAAGCTCTTCGCATAGTCTTATGTTGTTTTCGCTCATAGCTTTTGTTCCAAGTGCATTTTTGTCTGCAACCTTTTGATCTATTAGATAATTCATCCCATACAAAGGCAATCTTCTATAATCGCCTATAATACGACCACGGCCATATGCGTCTGGTAAACCAGTTATAACACCAGATTTGCGCACTTTACGCATTTCTTCAGTATACACTCTAAAAACCCCATCATTATGAGTTGTGCGGTATTTAAAAGCATTCACTAATGTAGGATCTAATTTGTACCCATATTCCTCACAGGCACTAACACTCATCTTAATTCCACCAAATGGATTGACAGAGCGCTTTAAAGGTTTATCTGTTTGAAGTCCATAAATGAGTTCTTCATCTTTGTTTAAGATATAACCAGGTTTCCATGACAAAATAGAGGATATGTTTGAAACATCAATATCAAGAACGCCTCCAGCATCACATTCCTTTTTTAAAAGATCCTTTACTTCCGTTAACACCTTTAGTGTTCGCTGTGTGGGTTTCTCTAAAAAATCAGCATTTCCATCGTATTGTTCGTAGTTTAAGGTTATAAAGTTTCGCAAATCTATTTTATTAGTCCATCGCCCCTTTTTAAATCCAGTCCAAGCTTCGTTTAGCATAATGCAACTCCTCTTCTAATAATATCCAAATTAAAATCAATTGGTTTGATTAAAGAATATAGTTAATTAAATTTGGTTCTATATATTAACAAATAAAACACTAAAATATATGACTATTTTATATAATATAATAAGCACAAAGTGGAATTAAAGTCTTCGCAAACTGTGTATTATCATAGTAATATTTTATCAGATATGAAGGATTTTGTAAAATCTTTTAAGATACCATTTGAAAGTATAAACAAACTAGTTAATTATCATTTAGTTAGTAAAAAAACAAATGTAAAGATGAGTAAAAATTAAGAGTTTAGCAGATAAACGCTTATATGTTGTTATGTAACTCTAGTCAAAAAATTTAAAATGATTAAGCGTTTTAAATTAGATCGTGATTTTGTCGAATACGTGCTGACTTTTGCACGATGCATGGTCCTGAATCTAACCACTATGATGAAAAGAAAATGGTATATGTAGGTAATTTTGATAAG
>JAIRKT010000072.1 GCA_031259965.1 Christensenellaceae bacterium
CCGTGTAACCGCCCAACCTGCGGGCAAATCCTCCAACTTCTCATAATTGGATTTATGCGAAGTTGTAACCCGTGCTAAAAGCTCGCTCGCAGGCTCGTCCATCGGGTCTTGCGGAACAAGTTTTCCGCGCATAGCAAGGTCGAGTTTTTTTGATTTTGTTAGCGCGGCAATGGATGCTAAACCGTTTTGCTCTCGATCTATTGTATCAATAACTTGAAAAGAGTTTTTAATTTGTAAAACAATTCGGACTTGCTCGTTGAGCGGCGGCAAAGCGCATGGCAGCCTTGCAAACAACTTTTTATTGAGATGCGGAATGGCCGAGCCGGTTTTGTTTTCGCGTAGCTTTTTCTTTTGCAAAGCAAGGAAAAACTCCAAAAATCCGTTGTTTATTGCTTGCGAATGTTTTAATATGCGAAAAGTGCTACCCATATAACCGCGCTCGTTTATGTCGAAAACTTCGCCTAAATTTTCGCCGTCAACAAGTATAACCTTATCGCCGTTTTGCAATAGTATTCCGGATTCTTGGCTAATGGCTTCTTTCTTGCCACGCAAATATAACGCCTATAAATACGGCAATTTCTCGCCGGTATGTGCGTTGCCGTTATCAAGCCAACAAACATTTTCAAGGCATACCCACGCCCAGTTTGACGGTATTTCAAACGACAAATCGTTTTCGATATCGCCGCATACTTTCCCCTCGAAGTAAATACGTATTCACAAGACTAGTCAAACGCATAACGGTTAGAGGACGGGACGACATAACGTTCGAGTTTAAGGACGAAACCGATGTCAAGGCATAAAACCTTGTCGCTCTTTTTTATCCTAGTTTGCCACTTTAATTTGCCTATAGTGGTTGATCTTGTATAATTGGAATTTATCTATTCATATAAAAATTAAAAAAAATCATGATTTTCAGGCTGTGGAAAGCCAGAATTATAGGGTTTAGCACAAACTTTTCTGCATAGCAAATCTGCAAGTGCCACTTGCAGATTTGACGTAGTACCACATAATAACGCTTTTAGACAAAGTAGCAGACAAAACCGCATACACGTGGTAGCCGCTAAGACAATAGAAAATGGGTGGTCAAAGAATGTTTTAGTGCACCAAATAGAGTCAAAACTTTTTGAGAGACAGGCAATCGGAACAAAGGCTACCAACTACGAAAGGCTTTTGCCGTCGCCGCGGAGCGAGCTTACGAGGGATACTTTTAAAAACCCCTACGTTTTCGATTTCATAGAAGTTCGCGACGATATAATCGAGCGCAAGATTGAAAACGAGCTCGTGTCGAACATAACAAAGACGCTTCTTAAACTCGGAGCGGGCTTCGCTTTTATCACAACCAATACCACATTACGGTCGGGGAACGAGGATTTTTACATGGACCTTTTATTCTACAATACGAGGTTGCGTTGCTATGTAGTCGTCGAGTTGAAAGCAGGAAAATTCAAGCCCGAATACGCAGGCAAGCTGAATTTTTACCTTTTTGTGGTGGACGATATGCTCAAGCACGAAACGGACAATCCGAGCATCGGAATTTTGCTTTGCAAAGAGCGGGACAAGCTGATTGCCAAATACGCTTTGAAAGACATGACCAAACCGATGGGCGTTTCGGAATATAAGCTGTCGGACTTTGTGCCCGAGGAATTCGAAAGCACTTTGCCAAGCGCAGAGGACATAGAAAAGCGTATTAAAATGCGCTTAGACATTAACGAGGACGGGGACAACTAATGGAACGAGAAAAAATACAGCCGCCATGGTGGGGCATATTTGAGATAACAGAGGCAATCGCAAGGATGTTAGAAATAAAGTGCGGCTTTGCGGTGGATATGGGCTGTACGATTGCGGTGACAAGCGCGAACACCAACACGCATACGATAAACGAAAAGTCGGTAAAACGGGTAAAAATAACAAACCACACCGCAAAACGGCGCATTCAACGCGAAAAAAAGCAAATAAAAACGGCGCAAAGGATCGTTTTATACGCGGCCCTTGCGCCGTCCGTCTATGGTGGAGATGAGGGGATTCGAACCCCTGACCTATGCATTGCGAACGCATCGCTCTTCCAACTGAGCCACACCCCCAAATTTAATTAATTTAAGCAGCAAAATAATAAGGTTAAATTTTTATATTCAATACCACGTATGACAATAATAAATAACATTAAAACGCTAAATGCTTTTTTATTTATAAGATTTAAATCATTATCTATATTGAAAAGCTTGTTTCAGTAAAATGAAAATTGGCATCTAATTTAAACATTACTAATCAACTATCTACATAGTCATTTATTGTATATTATTATAACACCACAACCCATCTAAAGCAAGAAATATCTATTAATAACATTTAAGTTTTGAAAAAAATCATTATAACATTTAAGGTGAGAATTGAAGTTTTCTTTTTTATTAAATACAATTCAAATATGTGTCGTGTTTAAACCCAACATAAATTGATTTAAATTTTATTTATATATGTGAATTTTATGTTGTTTGCTCCCTTTATTAACTGATCAAAACGGCATCTCCTCATATCAGTTATCTTTTTTGTTGTTTACTGCAAGCCTATCTTTAATTTTGATCTTTAAATAAAATATTCTCCGTTATATAAATAGCCTTCAAGCGTATTTTTATATTAATTCAATTCAATAAAAAGTAATGAACCTACAAGATCTAGCTATGTCATTACAAAACAATGTCATTCAAATCCTTCAGGGTGTATAAGTTTAATACCAGTAAAGCTTTTTATGTGTTTTTTACTACAATTATTAACACTATTAATATATGCGACTTTTGATTATAATCTTTAAATATTGTTTATTATGATTAGTACAAAAGTATAAAGAAAATAAGTGCGTTTTATGGATGACTTTTAATATTCATTTTCACTTGAACAAAAGACTTTTATGCCCTATAATTGTGATTCTTCCCCTTGTTTACTAACTAAATCATTGTTTTCTTTCATTTTAATCTCTTCAAACATTCGATTCAATTCTGCTTTTGAAACCGACTTAACCTTAAATATGAACATTATGTAATGAGCTAAAATTACCAGTCCTAAAACAATTCGCATAGCAAGCACATCAACCAAAATGATTGGTATGCTTATTAGTATTGTAATCAATAGTAGAATCTTCACTTTGTTCGCGTTAGTCATAGCTCTAGTCTTGAGAAAAGGTTCCAGATGCTTTTTATATATCCCAGTTGATTTGAACCATTTTTCAAATTTGGACGAACCTTTTGTATAACAGACTAAAGTTATGATAAAAAAAGGTGTTGATGGTAATACAGGGAGCACTATCCCTACAACGCCTAATCCTAGAGTAATACTCCCTATTACCAACAAAATTACATTTAATACTTTTTTTGAATACTTCCTATTTTTATCATTGGCTGTCCCATCTGGCTCTTTTAGAATAACCTCATTTGCATCAATGTTTAAAGTTAACTGTGCATTCAAATCATAGCATGCCTCATTAAACATCATTTTGGATTCTAGCGCCTTCTTTAGTTTATCTTGAATTCGCGCGTCAGTCATATTACCATATTCTAATATGCAATTATCATGCATAATTATCACATCATCAATTTGAGATGTTTTTATATTCTTTTGGTTTAAATAAACCAAAAGACTAATATCTAAATTCTTTAACAACTTCACCGCATTTATTAAATAGGGAAATTTAACATCACCTTCTAGCTTTTCAAATAGATTATCTAATAACACTACACTGGTTTTATTAATATACAATAGTATAATAAATAATTGCAAACACATTTCACTAGTTAATTCGCTTATTAGTTTTTCTAAAAATTTAGTGTCTATGTCGTTTTCATATAACAAATTTAAGAGTTTATTATAATCCAATTTATGGTTTTGTTTGGCAATTATAGCTTCAATTAAGGCTTTGATAGGAAAATTAATAAAATCATAATTAATTCCAAAATTATTACTTGCATATTGCAAAATCTCAACACTTGATATAAAATGTAGTTTATTACAGTCTAGAGTTGTAAAACCCTTGTTTTCATAGTTGATTTCAAATGGTAGAGAATTGTTATACGCATTAACATTTGTATCAAGAAGTAGAGTGACAGTGCCTTTTCTTAGAAAACATTTATTATGTTCAAATATTAGTTTTTCACAATGATTAGTAAAAACAACATCTTGAAGATTCATGATAACCTTAAATTTCTTCATCGGTGTGTGACGAAAAAACAACTATTTATTTATAATTCACTGTATGATTTGCTTATTTGATTTAGGTTTGCAAGCTTTGATTTTAATATTAAATGCCGTGAGACAATGTTTATCATCTCACGGCACAAAATTAAGTTTATATTTTATTCTATCCAAAGGTTATTTACAATTGTGCCCTAACGCTTTTTGCTGCTTCTATTAGATTTGTGAGGCTCGCTAGTGTCTCTTTTACATCTCTTGTTTTTAATCCACAATCAGGGTTTACCCAAACTTTCTCTTTAGGTATTACCTTTAAAATATTATTAATAACACTGACAATTTCATCAACACTGGGAACACGTGGTGAGTGTATATCATATACACCAGGACCAACCTGAGTCTCAAAATTGGAATCTTTCAAAGATTTAAGTATCTCAAGAGATGATCTACTCGCTTCAAATGAAATAACATCAGCATCCATATCGTCTATTTCTTTTATTATATCATCAAACTCACTATAACACATATGTGTATGAATTTGTGTCTCAGGTTTTACACCACTATGAGTTAATCTAAATGCGGGGATAGCCCAATCTAAATATTTTTTATTCCAATCTTCTTTTCTTATTGGTAATTTTTCTCGCAGCGCAGCCTCATCTATTTGAATTATCTTGATTCCATTTTTTTCAAGATCCAAGACCTCATCTCTAATAGCCAATGCAATTTGCAAAACTGATTGAGAAATTTCTATATCTGCTCTAGGAAAAGACCAATTTAAAATTGTTATTGGACCAGTTAACATGCCTTTCACAGGTTTTGTCGATAAGCTTTGTGCATATTTCGAAATATCAACTGTGATTGGTTTCGTTCTATATACGTCAGAAAATATAATAGGTGGTTTAACACATCTAGTGCCATATGATTGAACCCATGCAAATTTGGTAAATATAAATCCGTTCAAATTCTCACCAAAAAACTCAACCATGTCATTTCTTTCAAATTCGCCATGCACTAATACATCAAATCCAAGATCCTCTTGCAAATTTATGCACTCTTTAATATACCCTTTAATATTGCTCTCATATTCATCACATGTGCATTTTCCTGATTTGTAATTAGACCTATTAATCCGCACTTTTCTAGTCTGAGGAAAAGATCCTATTGTTGTCGTAGGCAGAACTGGTAAGTTTAATGCATCCTTTTGCAAAGCAACTCTATCAGAACGGTTTGGTAATCTAATGTAGTCGGCGTCTGTAAGATTTGAAATACGAGTTGTCACTTCAGACGTGATATTATTTGATGATTTGAATAATTCATCATTTTCTAAGAGTTGCTCTGTTATTTTTCCAGTATCAATTACAGTAGAGATCTCTTTTAGTTCTTTGAGTTTTTCTTGTGCAAAAGATAGTTTGCTTAATTGAAACTCAGATAAACCCTTTTCTAATGTGGTAGTATATGGAACATGTAAAAGCGAACATGACGTTGACAATACAATATTTTTAACTTTTTTCATTAATTCTTTAATTAATGCGAAAATTTTGGAATATTCACTCTTCCAAATATTTTTTCCGTTTATAACACCTGCAAACAAGCATAGATTTTCAGGCATTCCATATTTATTAACTAATTCTAAAGTTTTTTCACCTTCTACAAAATCAAGGCCTAAACCATTAAAACCCATTTTGAGAACATCTCTATATACGTCTCTAATATCACCAAAATATGTCTGGAGAATAATATTAATTAGAGGTTTACCCGCCAATATCTTTTTGTATATTGCTTTAAAAATTTTGATATCATCTTGTGTTAAATCTGTTACGAGAATTGGCTCATCCATTTGGATAAATTTACAACCATCATATGCTAATTCTTTTATAATCTCAACATAAGCATCAGCAATGCTTTTTACAAAGTCAATTTCTCTTTTCTTACCATAATATTTGGCAAGCTTCAAAAATGTGAATGGTCCTATTAGAACGGCCTTAGGATCTATCCCTATTTCTTTGGCTTCTAAAAATTCATTTAAAATCTTGGTATCAGACAATTCTATCTTTGTTTCATCATCAATTTCAGGGGTTATGTAATGATAATTTGTATTAAACCATTTCTTCATAGAAGAAGCCTTTACGTCTATATCACCATCTTGATAACCTTTTGCTATTGCAAAATACAAATCCTCTTTACACAAATTAAGATCTCTATGCCTCTTTGGAATAACACCTAACATAATAGATGTGTCTAACATTCCATCATAAAAGGAAAAATCACCAACGCTCACCATATCTATGCTTTCATTTTGTATTTTAAGGTGTTCGACTCGTAAATTCTTAGCACCTTCATTTAATTCATCTAAAGTAATCTCTTTTTTAAAATATCTCTCTGTTAAAAACTTTAACTCCCGGTTTTTACCGATTCGAGGAAATCCAACGATTGTTGTATTCATGCATATCTCCTTGTCTCATGCTTTCACAATTAAAATTTTAATTGTGAATCGCATAATATTATACACTAAAAATATAAAAAACGAAAATTATAATAAAGCAAAAAACCAACTTCAATAATTCCTTTTTTCCGTCTATACTCTTGAATACCGCTTATTAAGTTGTCAGTGCATCTTTATTAAAAAGTCAACAGCTTGTTTTTTACTTTTTTTAATCTTTGCAAGGTATAACACTTATATAACTTGCAATTTACACATTTTTTTTGTAAAATATTATATCATATGTTAACAACATATGTTATAACCTTACTAACGGAAAACCCTAATATGAAATTTTCAAAAACTAAACTTTTTTCCATATCAATTTGCATTTTACTTTGCATTTCTCTTTTGTTCAGTTTAATAGCTTGTAATAACGACGATTTACAGAATCAAAATGGTCAGACTGATGATATCCCAACATTTAGTGAAATAGCTGAATATCTTTTTACCCTTATTTTAGATGGGGATGGCCTTTACATAAACACTTTGCTAGATTATCCCGAATTGTTTGATTTTACCTCGTATGATATTGCGCTTCCGATTCCGACATATGACGATGCTGATTCTCAGCTCATGAGCAGTTTAGCTTATGTTAGTATGGCAGAAGAAATTATGAATTATGAATGTAAAACATTAGATGATGAAATAACACAAAATTTTTTATATAATACATTTATCAATTACTCACAATACAACAATTATTATTTTAGGGAGTTCTTAGGCAATAATGGTGTTGTAGCAAATATTCCTACACATTTAGAAATATTCCAATTTAAAAGCGAACGTGATATTGATTTGTATATTGATTATATGGAAAAGTTAAGTATAACTTTTGACGACTATCTTTATTTTGAAAGATTCCGAGCAAAAAATGGCTATGGAAGATCAGATTCCTTTTATGAAAGCGCAATTACCGCTTATAAAAATATCATAGATGAAACCACTGATCCTAGTCTTCATAGTTTTACAACAGATTTCAACGACAAAATTGAGAACGTTAGATTCGAATTATCTTCGTCTGAAATAACAACTTATAAAAACCAGAACCAAAGAGCTGTTAACAATCTTTTAGACGCATACGAGGATTTAATTGAGGGAATTGAAGATTTCTTGCTTGAATATCCCACGGAAACTAGAAATCAAGGCGGGCTCGCCTTATTTGAGGGTGGACAGGAGTACTATAAGGCCTTATTCAAAATGAAAACTGGATCTTCAGACACAATTGAAGCGGCGGTTAATAAGTTGGTTGTAAGTACTAAAAATCATTATAATTTAGCAACTATTTATTCCAATTATGGGGGTTCGATAGATGCTTTAGAAGCATATTATGAAACAGAAGCCAATGCTTTTACTGTCGAAAACGCAACAGCTGTATTTGAAGATTTAAAAAGCAGTTTAGCAGATATTATGCCAGGCATCTCAAATTTTCCATCTGTTGATATTAATCTTTTAAAACCAAGTCAACGGTCCGAATTTGTATCAGCATATTATGTTGATTCGGCTATTGATAATTTAAATGCCACAGAAAATATTTATATTAATCCTGATCACAATTCTAGTCTTCTGTATAGTTTAATTGCGCATGAAGGATATCCAGGGCATCTTTACCAAAATGTATATCTTAAAAACAATAATGTTAACAAAATTCGTCAGCTTCTTTCTAATACTTGTTTTTCAGAAGGTTGGGCTGTTTATGTTGAGGAGATAGTCGCTCCATATTTTTCAGATAACACTATTCTTAAGAATTCATATTTACTTTCGACATATTCTGAAAAACTATCTCGTGATCTTATTGCATTAGTCGATATTTTTGTAAATTACTATGGTTTATCTTTAGATGAGGTAATTTCTAAATTAAATATTTATGAGGTAAATTATTTTGGAGATGGAACTGCGAAATCTTTTTATAACCAAGCGGTATTACTCCCAGGCCTTTACCTTCCATACGCATATGGTGACATTATGATTAAGGAAATCAAATCTACCTATTTCGAAAATGCTTCAAGTTTTGATTTTCATGAGGCATTACTTAAAATAGGCCCTGTTGATTTTGACACATTAGCCAAATACATTATGTTAGTCTAGTTTAAATATTAATTCATTTCAATTTCAATTTGTTCCTTTGCTTCAGACGGTAATTTATTAAAATTACCGTCTGTTTTTATTATTCATATAATGCGCAGTGGATCTTCAAAAGTTGAAATTGCATGTTTTTTTTATGTTTCAACATAATTTTCAAAATATTGACAAATTCTAAGTGTAAATTTGCTTTTATATATTGCATTTTTTCAAAAATATTGTTATAATTTTTATGCTGGGATGCGCGACAACTCGCGGGATGTTGTTTAACCTCAAAATTACAAAAAGGGCTTACCACGTTCTAAATCATATGTCATGCCCCCGATTTCATCATCGCTAGGGGACGGCAGAGACTCGACGATTCGCCCACCTGCTTACGCGGGTTGATGTGTTTCGCGAGCGACATTTTGGCTGGGTCGTCCGTTTAATAGACGGTCGGCCTTTTTATTATCTAAAAACTGAGGACTCATGAAAAACGGTTATATAAAAGTATCGTCTGCTACTCCATCTATCTTAATAGGCAATTGTAACCATAACGAAAAACAGATAATTGAATGCATCAAAAACGCATATCATGATGATGTTAAAGTCTTAGTTTTACCTGAACTCTGTATAACAGGATATACTGCGGGTGATTTATTTTTTCAGGACATATTACTCGAATCAGCACTTAATTCACTTTTTAACATATGCAGAGAAACCAAAAACCTAAAAATATTAACCTTTGTCGGATTACCACTCAGGGTTAATTCCAAAATATACAATGTATGCGCTACTATAAACGAAGGCATCATTCTAGGATTTACGCCTAAAATGTTTTTACCTAACTATAATGAGTTTTATGAACGCCGACAGTTTGCGTCTGGAATTAACCTCAAGGATACAACTCTACAATTAAATTTCGATTTATTAGATTATTCAATACCATTTTCACCAAATCTAATATTCTCCTGTTTGAATATTCCAGAATTATTAGTTGGTTGTGAAATTTGTGAGGACTTATGGGCTATAATTCCACCATCATCACAAAAAGCTATTAATGGTGCAATTATTATTGCCAATTTGTCCGCTAGTAATGAACTGGTTAGCAAAGCACAATATCGTGAGCAATTAGTTACAAATCAATCGGCTAGACTAATTGCAGGCTACATATATGCGTGTGCAGGTCCTGGTGAATCAACTAGCGATGTTGTGTATGGAGCACATAATATTATTGCGGAGAACGGCTCTATATTAGCATGTGCAAAACCATTTTCATCAAATCCAACAATTAGTGCTTTAATCGATATCAAAGCATTAACACACGATCGTACTAAAATAAGCAACTATTATTCCCATCTAGACACAAAGAATTATATACCATTCTCTTTAGATAAAACGAACGTTAATTTGACTAGAGTATATCCTAAATTTCCGTTTGTCCCATACGACACTAACACTTTAAATGAACGACTTGAATTAATTCTAAATATTCAAGCACATGGCCTTAAAGAACGCATTAAACTGACAAGATGTAAATCAATTGTTGTAGGGCTTAGTGGAGGGCTTGATTCTGCACTAGCATTGTTAGTAATGCTCAGAAGCATATCATATCTAGACTTAGATCCAAAATTTATAATTGCAATTACTATGCCCTGCTTTGGCACAACAGATCGTACTCTTAGAAATGCAAAACAACTCGCATCACTAACAAAAGTAAGTTTTAAAGAAATTAATATTCTAAAATCCGTTGAACTACATATGAAAGATATCGGATTATCTAATGAATCACGTACTACAGCCTATGAGAACGCACAAGCAAGAGAGCGAACTCAGGTTTTGATGGATACTGCAAATTTATACAATGGTATGGTTATAGGAACAGGTGATTTAAGTGAATTAGCACTAGGTTGGTGTACATATAATGGCGACCATATGTCGATGTATGGTGTAAACGCTTCAGTACCCAAAACACTTGTTAAATACCTAATTAAACATGAAGCGGAAAGACTGGGAAAGCCGATAGCTACTGTATTGCTTGATATATTAGATACACCTATAAGCCCAGAACTTTTACCAGCCGAAAATGGGACAATTATCCAAAAAACTGAATCTATAATTGGATCATACGTATTACATGATTTTTTTCTGTATTATTTAATAAGATGTGGGTTTTCACCATCAAAGGTGCTGTTGATCGCAACACGTACGTTTAAGGATGAATTTAGTGTTAATGAAATAAACAAGGTCCTTCACATCTTTATTACTAGATTTTTTAATAATCAGTTTAAACGAAACTGTCTGCCTGATTGTGTAAAAATCGGTTCTGTAGCCTTATCTCCTAGAGGTGATTGGAGAATGCCCTCCGAAGCATCTGCAGAAAATTGGATCAGCGAGCTTGATAATTACTTTAACAGTATTAGAAAATCGTGTAAAGTATGAAGCAAAAATTTCATATTATTACCTGCATCACTAGTTTTTTAACATCCTTATACAACATTTAAATTAAAACTATTTTGCTATAGCTATTGTAGTTTCTAGTCTATATATTATAATGCAAAGCGTCTGACAAACCTACAATACTAATTAGGTTTCAAAAGACATTCACTATTTTGTTAGTAATGTTGGATTTAGAATAACACGCTTTTTCTATGAATTCCGGCTTCCGAGTTTTTAACGTGCACAACAATATTTTGTGACACCTTTTAACTCTTTATTCGAATATATGCACAATTTTACCCAGCTATATTTATTGAGTATAGTGAGTTTTTTAACATTCAACTTCACATTGAATTTAAACAAAGTAAAACCCTAATACTTTGCGTCACAGGGTTTTCAGAAGTTGGTGAATGCACTACTTATCTGCCTATAGTCCCTTTCAAAATAAACTACTTATAAAAATTTGTGTGTAAATTTAAATTTGTCATCGTGTGTTTTTTATCGTATGCTTTTTTAATGTAACTAAAAATTACGATGTGTATTGTAAACACCTTATATGATTTAGGCGTCTACTAATTATACAATTGATTGCATTAAAAATCATATCATTAAACTTTTTAAGTATGACTCCAAATCGTAATTTTTTTAATTACAAATTAGACGAAAAAAAAGATAGTTTCTTAAATAGTGATAATATGTAAAAGACAAAACATTATAACTTTCAATAGTTATAAACACCAAACGCATGGCAAACAAATGGGATTCTAAAAAACTCACAATTTGATTTTTCAAAAATCATATTTGGACATCGAATTATAAAGAGAATAGACTTTTATCATGCCATTTTAATATTGTTAATTAAGATATAAGGGATCTTCAAATATCAAATTTGATTTAAACAAATTTAAAAAATAAAAATCCCAAATATCTTAATATCCCAATATATATTTTGCAAGCATTATGAGAATTTTGCGCCAAACGGAAATGCCACAACTGGTATTAATTTCCATGTTTGTTTTGCAAATGGTATTGTAATTATAAATATTACTAAAATTACTGTTGCAAATAGTAAGTTTATAACAGCCCCCCAACCTACGAGAATCACCCATATCAGGTTTGCAATAGGGTTTTTTCCAAAATTAGCTGAGGCTCTTCGTCCAAAGGGCATTAGCATGAAAAACGCTAAATTAAAAAGTTGTTTTCCATATGGAATACCTATAATTGTTATGCAAAGAAGCAGCCCTACCAATAATATACCCAACCACATAAAGAAACCTGCAAAGATTATCCAAAGTATGTTACCGATTGTCTTCATACAACCTCCAAATATTGAAAAGTTAATTAAACTCTAAATAAGTCATAGTTATAGTTAACTTGTGTATAATTATTATACATTATTTTTCTTCAACAATCAATAAAATTTCAATTTGTCTGCGATAAAATATCAATAAATCGTCAAATTATCTCTTAACTTGCAAAATGATTTAGTTTGATGTAAACAGATAAATTTAACAACTTTAAAATAAAACTATTAGATAACATTCAACGCTAGAGTTTAATTATCTAGACATTTTCTCCCTTCAATTATTTTACAATTTATTTTTTTTAGTCAAGTGTTTTCAGCATAAAAATTATTAAATTGTGCTATAGTTAATTCTTATAGTAACGTCCACTTCAGCCCCATGTGTGGATCCTTGGTGTTGTAAAAACTTTTGTAATTTTTTTTGAATTTTATGATGGTATTTTAAAAGGCGCTTGACGATTTAACTCTAAATTTGAACAAAGTGAGCCTGCTTATCAAATTTTAAAATTTCTTAATAATTTGATTAAATATTGCGCCATCTTTTAAATAATAAACTCGTTTTGTATAGCGTTGTAAACATCACATCTTTGAACTTATAATTTAATTCCCATAATCTATACTTCTTTGATTCTAGTGCTTTTTAATTGTTGCTTTTAACACTTATACTAGTTTTTATATACACTCGCATTTTGCATAAAAAAATCTTATTCTCCTCCACGTTAAATATTCGTCACTAATTTGAATATTCAAATCTTTATTTTGCATGAATTAAGACATTTTTGTAATCAAACTATATTCCTAAATATTTCTATCCTTTCTTTTATTAAAAACTAATAATAGTCATTTTTGTTATGTGATTCGATATTTATAAGTAATCCTGTTGCAAACATGAACATAATTAATGAACTGCCACCTGCACTTACAAATGGTAATGGTAATCCTGTAGGCGGAATAGTTCCAGTTACAACCGCAATATTAACAAGTGTCTGCACTGCTGTCAAACTAGTAATCCCTGTTGCAAGTAATCTGTTAAAAATGTTTTTTGTTTTTATTGCAATTAAAATACCCGATCCTATAAACACTAAAAAAACAATTATTACACATATACAACCTATTAATCCTAGTTCTTCTGCAATAATCGAGAAAATAAAGTCTGATTCCGCGAATGGCAAATATAAATGTTTCTGCATGCCTTTAAAAAGGCCTCGGCCTAGTAGCCCACCGCTAGCAATTGCATAATATGATTGTATTAATTGGTATCCTTCACCTTTTGCAGAATTCCATGGATTGATAAATGCTATTAACCTTTTTAAACGATATGGCTCTGTCACAATAAGTATAGGTATTGCTGAGAGTCCAATACCAGCAAACAGCAGTGCATGTCTAGGCCTAATACCGCCTATAAAAAGCATGATTGACATTGTGAGCGCTATACATACCGTTATTGACATATTTGGTTCTAGCATAACAAGTATGCACATTATAATACCTGGAAATGCTAAAGCTATAATATTGATTAAATTTCTAACATTTGTTTTAGAAATTGTTGACGCTAGCAGTATGACCAATGCAAATTTTGCAAACTCTGATGGTTGGAATGATAAAAAACCTAAATCAATTCGCCTTGTCGCGCCATAAACTGAGCGACCAACTCCTGGCACTAATAATATACTAAGTAATGCAATTGCAATAAAATATAGGATCCATCTAAACTTTTTTAAAACTTCTAGTTTGATTTTAGTTGCTAAAAACATTACAATAATGCCTGCCACAAATGCAATGACCTGCTTTCTAACAAACACAAATTTGTCATTATACAATATTAACGCTGAATATTCACTTGCTGAATATATCATCAAAATGCCGAATAAACTAAGTACAATTGTTGTTATTAACAGATTACGCTTTAAGTCCATATACTATTTCTTTAAATTTCTCGCCTCTCTCATGATAACTTGCATACCTATCAAAACTAGCACTTGCAGGTGAAAATAGTATTGTATCAATCTCTTTTAATTCATATAATCTTTTAACCGCACTCTCTAAATTTGGTTTTATCTCTATATTCTGGAAACCAACTTTCATTGCATGTCCGTATATCTTTACATCATTACTACCAGTTGCAATCACATATTTGACATCTGGACTCAGTTCATCAAAAAATTCGCAAAAATCCTCTTTTTTATCTGACCCTCCCATGATTAATCCAATTTTGGAGGATGATAGCGAATTTATTGCAACTATGCACGCTGCAATATTTGTACCTTTGCTGTCATTATAAAATCGCTTCTGATTAATTGTGCTAATATATTCAACGCGATGTGGCAATGTCTTATATTCTCTAATCAGAGTTAAAAAATGTTGCGGTCCACAACCTAGCAGTTTCATTATATTTAAAGCGACTAACATATTAAATCTGTTATGCTCCCCTTTTACTCTGCATTCTTTTATATTAACTAATTTTTCTTTTTTAAAATAAATTGCACCCTGAGTTATATAAAAATCACCAATTATTGAATTAGTGCTCACAAATATTGGTTTTGCCCTTGTTGAATTTGCCAATTCTCTAGTTTGTTTAAGATCATAATTAAGTATCGCATAATCATCTTGAGTTTGATTTATAAAGATTCTTTTTTTCGCGTTTATATATTCAATGTAACCAGAATACCTGTCTATATGATCTGGCGCTAAATTTAACACAACAGCAATATCAACTCGAATATTTTTGACATACTCTAATTGAAAACTAGATGCTTCCACTATCGCGTACTCAGAATTTGTTTTATCCAATGCAACTTGTGAAACTGGATAACCTATATTCCCCATAGCTTTTGCACTTTTGCCTGCAAGCAGAAGCCCTCGCTCCACCATGTCAACTGTCGTAGTTTTTCCGTTGGTTCCTGTTATCATTACTATTTTTGAATTTAGCGCATTAACACCTAATTCCAATTCACTAAAAATTTCAATTCCTTTATTTTTAGCTTCTACTATTAGTTCATGATTATTTGGGATGCCAGGCGATATACATATCCCGTCAATTCCATCTAAAGCCTTATCTTTTTTATTTTTCCAGTTTCCATCAAAATTAATGTTATCATCATAGCATTTTACTTTAATACCTCTCGACTTAAGAAGCGCACTTGCGGAATTGCCACTAGTTTTCATCCCCAGCACTAAAACATTTTCCATAATTTCTCCTTATACCTTACTAAATTACAATCAAACTAACCACTCCCATAATTATCGTAATTATTGAATAATATGTCACTATCTTGCTTTCACCTAGTCCTTTTAACTCTAAATGATGGTGAAGTGGCGCCATAAGAAATATTCTTTTTTTCGTTAGTTTAAAACTCAAAATCTGAATAAACACCGACATACTAGTTACTACAAACATAATTCCAACTAGCAATATCAAAAGTGGATTTCTAAGAAACAAGGCAATCGCCCCAGATACTGCCCCCAAAGCCAGTGCACCTGTATCTCCCATTATCATCTGTGATTTATGTCCATTAAACCATAAGAATCCGATCAAACCACCTATTATTGCACCAAGAAAGATTGTTATTTTTTTTAATTCGTATTCATAAAGCAAATCTCCACCATAACTCGCCGTGCTTAATAGTTGAAGGGCTACAATCAAAAATGTCGCAAAATAAATAACGTTCATTGACGCAGCTAATCCATCGAGTCCGTCTGTTAAATTCACCGCATTAGTAGAAGCTACAAAAACAAATGTCGCGAATGGAATATAAAATATACCTAAATCAAAATAATTTCGTATTACTGGTATATAAATAGATGTTCCTATATATCTATTATTTGCACAAAACCATGCTGCAATTATACTAATTAATAATTGTGCGAATATCTTTTGATATGCTCTGAGCCCCAGATTTCTTTTAAATATTACTTTAATTAAATCGTCTAAAAACCCAATCAAACCAAACCCAATAAATATTAAAGTTATTACTAGCGTTAATGATGACTTAAACCCGCCAGTCACACCTACAATAATCGATGTTGTTAAAACAAATACCATCCCACCCATTGTAGGTGTTCCCGTTTTACTTGCGTGTTGCTTCAAATATTTTAGTGTATGTTGCCCCGCACCTACCTTACTCGCATACTTTAAATAGATAGGTGATAGTAACATCGTCATTAGAAAGGAGGCAAGTAGTGCTATACATGCATACATATAAATCATAGAGAATAACTCCTAATCATTTCTTCTATTGTGTTTTTGTCAGAATAGGCTTTTTTTATACCATTACAGTCCAAATATTCTTCATCACCCTTGCCTGCTATTACTATAATATCACCTGGTTTTGCTAATTCACACGCTTTTTTAATCGCATCCTTTCTATCTAATATGATTTGATATTTAAAATAATTATCATTGAAACCTTTTGCTATTTCACTAGTTATATCATTTGCATCTTCATATCTACTATTATCCTCTGTAATTATTACATAATCAGCTAATTCATACGCTATTAAACCCATCGCTTTTCTCTTGCTTTTATCTCTATTCCCACCACATCCAAATACCAGTATTATTGTTCCTTTACATAGTTTTCTGCTTGTTATTAACAAATTTCTAAGACCATCTGGTGTATGAGCAAAATCAACAATAGCATCTATTGTTTTTCCATTTATAATATTAAACCTGCCCGGAGTTGCCTCCATTGTGTAGTAACCGTTAATAATGGTATCAGAAGATACCGACAGTGCACGTGCTGCAGCTACCGCTAACAAAATGTTATAGAGATTAAATTCACCATGGAAATTTGTATCTAACTCTAGGATTTCATCGTATGCATTAATTGTGCATTTTATCCCTTCCTCCATATCTATATCAATTGCAAAAACGTCTGCAGGCTTTTTTATTCCACACGTGGTAGCTAACAACCCTTTTTCTATTCTTTCTCTATATATTTCCTCTCCCAGATCATCATCAACATTAATTATGGCATATCTAATGTCAGGGTTTAAAAACGCATATTTCTTTACAGATCCATAAAATTCCATGCTCTCAAAAAAATCCAAATGGTCTTGTGAAAAATTAGTAAACAATCCAATTTCAGCACATATCCCATATAATTTTTTGTAGTAAATTGCATGTGCACTTAGCTCAACAATAATAATTCTTACTCCCATTTCATAACTTTGTTTGATAATCTTATGTAATATAATTGGATCTGGCGTTGTTAAACCATTATATACATTTTTCTCATTTATATATGCACCTCTTGTTCCTATTAGTGTTGCTTTTTGCCCAGAACATTTTAAAATTTCATACAACATGTATGTTGTAGTGGTTTTACCATTAGTACCAGTCGCGACAATTATTTTATGTTGCTTATGCCTACTATCATAGTAATTTGACGAGATTGTGGCCATTGCAATTCGCACGTCTCTTACCTCTACAGAGGATATATTCGTGTGTTTTGTTTCACTTATAACACAACTTGCACCATTACGAATCGCCTCATTTATATAATCATTCCCATCATGAGTCTCCCCTTTAATCGCAAAAAACATGAATCCCTTTTTGACTTCACTAGATTTTAATGCAAGTCCAACTATATTACACTCCACATCAACCAAATTTAAACTTAGAATTTCTACATCTTCTAAAATTTTCCACAGCTTCATGAATCCCCCTTTTGCCTTGTTTAAATTTTGCGCTAGCTAAAATTCAGCACTAACTATTTCTCTAATTCAGTCATACATAATAAGTGGTATGTTTTTAGTAGTAACATAATCACCTGGTGCTGGTAATTGTCCAACCACAATATCACCATCCCCAGACTCTTCATAATACATTTTAAGTTTTGTTAAAACTTCATTAATTTCTTGTTTGTTTAAACCAATTAAATTTGGCATTATATATTGTTGATTCTTTTCTATCTTTTCGCTCTGAGTTGTATTTAAATATGGTAATAGTTCTTTAAATATCTCGCCTACGTATGGCGCAGCTACTATACTTCCATAATAAGGGCCTATAGGTTCATCAACAATAAACAAACAAATATACTTAGGGCTATCAGCAGGTGCAAATCCTATAAAAGTTGATATATACATGCCACGCGCAATAACTCCATTGCTGTATTTTTGAGCGGTACCAGTTTTTCCACCTATTCTATAACCATCTACGCATGCTCCCCTACCACCACCATTCAAAACAACTTCTTCTAACGCTTTTCTCATAAATGAAGATGTTTTTTCTGATATAACATTTTCAATTGTGTTCGAATAATTCATATATTTCAGATCACCTGTTGAATCCGTTATATAGTCTAAAATATATGGTTTTACTAAAACCCCAGAATTAATCACGGCACTAGTCGAAACCAATAATTCAATAGCCGTCATTGCAATCGATTGACCAAATCCAATCCGAGCTAAATCTACGTTTTTTACTTGATCTGATGGTATTTTAATTCCGACGCCTTCCCCCAACAAATCTATTCCAGTTCTTTTGTTAATTCCTAGCAAATTAAAATAGTCATATAATTTTTCAACGCCTGTTTTGCTTGCTATGTTCATAAATGTCACATTACAAGAATTAGCAATACCCTCTATTAATGACTGTGTTCCATGCCCTCCAGATTTCCAACACTTAATTTTGACTCCGTCTACTGTGTGATATCCACTACAAAATGTTTGAAACTTTTCACTAATACTCCCAGAATCTAATCCAGCTGCCGCTGTTATGATTTTAAATGTTGATCCAGGTTCAAATATGTTTGTAATTGTTGAGCTTTTTGATAAATTTAGTAATGTTTCAATATCGTCCCTTGGCACATCATTTAGATCAAACGATGGGTTCTCCGCAAGTCCCAAAATTTCACCTGTCTCAACATCCATCATAATACAGGCGCAGGCTTTAGCATTATGATTAATTTGGGCTTTTGATATTGCATTCTCTAAAATAGCTTGAACATGATAATCTATGGTAAGAGTCGCGCTATATCCAGGCATTGAGGCGCTCCTCCATTGATTATATCCATCTAATTCGCGCCCTATAACATCACTGGCTGTATATAATGAACCATTAATTCCTGTTAAATAGCTATTATACCTTGCTTCAATTCCTGTCTGTCCTTTTAAATCAATATCTGTAAATCCTATAACCTGACTCAAAAAATTTGAATATGGATAGGCCCTTTCAATTCCCTCAACAACATAAATTCCACTAATCCCTTTTTCTTTAATGATTTGTGATTCTTCTTTTTTCAGATTGCTTTTAATTTTGACCTCTGAAGCCTTAGATTTTAACTTTATTAAAATCTCATTTTCATCGATATTTATAATTTCATTTAACTGTTTTGAAACCCATTCTTTATTTGTCACAGCATTTGGTCTGCAATACAAATTATATGTTGTGTTACATCCTGCTAATAATATTCCATTTCGATCATATATATCTCCCCTTTTTGCACTAAGTGGCAACTCGCGAAGCCACTGATTCAACGCCATTTCACTTAAATTCTCTGACCTTAAAATTGTAAAAAAAACTAGCCTTACCACTAAAATTCCAAATAATAAGGTTATCAGCATAAATGTTGCTAATAACCTTATCTTTTGTTGATAATTAGGAAACGTTATATTTATTTTTTTAATTTTACTGGCTCCCTAGCCATTTGTTATTTCATCCGCTATCCTGTCAAATATATTGCCAGGATCACTACTTTCGTTATCATCAATTTCTAATGATGATATTTCTTGAGTCGGTGCATTCTGTGCAGCGTCTGCGGATGGGGCAGGCTTGTTATTTGCTATTATTATAATTAATGCAACAGCTAGCATAATCATAACATAGATTGCAATAAAAAACATGCCAGCTGACGAAATCTTCCGTTTTCCGACATTATGCCTCGCTCTTTTGCCTCTGCTACCCCCTTTTAACCTTGACGCTAGAGAATCAACATCAGGGTCATATGGATTATCGCGTTCATATTTTGCTTGTGCTCTTAGAGTCTCAAATTCACTCTCGCTAATGATCTTTTCTAGCTTCTTTCTGTATAGTTGAGTGTACAGATAATCTCTGTACGATGGATACGTTAATATATCGTCCCGATCTGGCTTAGAATTACGCGAAAACTGGAAATAAGGTGAAAAAGAATTGCTAGACAAATCTTGTGCGCTTGCCGCTGCATTAAAATAGTTTATATTTAACCTTGATTCCGCTTTTACATCCGCTGCTGTCAATGGTTTTTCGGGTGGCGCCTCATTTGTCAAATTGGATTCCTCCTTTTTTTGATTAGCACTTGCGCCTACTTCATTTTTATAGCTCCTTGGATCATATTCGCCATTATTAAATAAAATCCTACTTGCTTTGGAAGTGCGATTTTCTGGATTTTGCATACTATTTGTGGGTGGTGTGCCATTTTGCATTTGACTATAATGAGGATACTCATTATTATAACTTTGTGCATTTCCATAATAACCATTATAATTCAGATTTTGATTATAGTATGGCATTTGCTGCTGCGGTGGATTATAATAACCCTCCGTTACTGTAGAAGGCACAAGCTTTCCATACGCGCCAAAATCTAATACATTTTGATTATTGTTAGTTATATGATTTTTCATGTTCAATTCCGAATTAATCCTCTCTTTTTTATATCTATCGCCCGATGCAATTGCCTTCTTGTATTTTTCACGTTGCTTATTCTTTTCTCTGTTTTGAATAAACTTATCATATGCTCCTTTAAACACAGGTGCGTTTAAACGCAGTTTCTCTGCCTTTTTTTGCCCTTTCGACTCTGTGAATATATCATAAGGAGTTAACTCTTCACGCACACTAGTGTAGTGATTATTTTTTTTTCTAACACTCATAAACTAGCTCCTAGATCATAATTTGATCACACTTTTTCGATAACTCTTAGTTTCGCACTCGAAGCGCGAGGATTAACTTTGAGTTCATCAACGCTCGCCGTGATGGGTTTGTTTGTAATTAGCCTAACTTCTCTCTTCCGTCCACATACACAAATTGGTAATGATTTATCACACACACAATCTGCAGCTAGATCTTTGAATGTATTTTTAATAATACGATCCTCTAATGAATGGAATGAAATTACCGCCATTCGTCCACCACTTTTTAATCTGTTAACCATTGAATAAACAGCTTTGTCTAAACTGCCTATTTCATCATTTACCTCTATCCTTATAGCCTGGAAACACCTTTTAGCAGGATGTCCACCATCAAATCTCTTTGGATACTCGTCAGTTATTATGCTGGCCAACTCAAGAGTTGTCCCTATTTCCTTTACATTCCTCCTTTTCACTATTGCGTTTGCTATCTTAAACGCAAATCGTTCCTCCCCATATTTTTTGAAAATATCTATTAACGCTTCTGCTGAATATTCATTAACAACATTGTATGCGCTAAAACAAGATGTCTGATCCATTCTCATATCAAGTGGCGCATCTTGCATATACGAAAAACCCCGATCCTTATCATCAATTTGATGAGAACTTACACCCATGTCAATTAAAAATCCATCTACTAGATTGATATTTAATTTATCAAGTGCTTCAGTTATATATTTAAAGTCGCCTTTGGTTACTAGATATTTATCCTCATAACCTTTCAGTCTTAACTTGCAGGCACTTATAGCATTATTATCTATATCATTTATTACTAATCTGCCTGTGGTGAGTTTTTTTATTATCCCTAAGGCATGCCCACCACCACCAACAGTACAATCTACATATGTTCCATCTTCTTTAATATTTAGCAATGAAACGCATTCATTGAATAATACAGGTGTATGTTTAAATTCCACTAGAAATTAATATCTCGCTCTTCTAGTATGTCAGCCGCGCGAGCAACACTCCCAGGTTTTGCAAAATCAATTTCCACAACCTTCTCCGCTGACCAAACCTCCAGTGTGTCTAAAAAACCAATTAGACGCACTTTCTTCTCTATCCCCGCAATCGCCCTAAGTTCTGATGATATCACAAACCTTCCTTGATTGTCTTCTTCAGGAATATCAACTGTCCCTAGTATAGCACGCGCCGCTGATCGCGCCACTCTATCATTATGCGGTATATTCATAAGTGGCGCTTTAAATCTCTCAAAAGCACTTGTGCTCATTATATTTAGGCATTCGTCTGTGCCTTGGAAAATAACAAAGTTATTGCCAATCTCGTTACGAAATTTTGACGGAATACGTAATCTGTATTTGTCGTCGAGAACGACGTCCTGAAATCCCTGCACAAATGCCTCCATTAGAAGTCTTTAAAACATTATACCACATAATCCCACTTCATGCTACTTATTTTTAAAAATTTAATAAAAAAAATTTTTTTTAGGAATTTTTTACCACAAATCTGATTGTTTTTTGCATGATAAACCAATTGCAAAAATTTTATTAACAAACAATTGTTTGTTTATGATTAATATCATATCCTTATTTAAAAAGTTAAATTAAATTTCAAACAAAAATAGTAATCAAGCTATTAGAACCACTTTAGTCAAAATTAAATGATTTTTTTGCTTGTTATTATAGACTACAATAATTTATAAGTTCCAAATTTTTTATTATGTTATACAAGACCCAACTATTTGATTAATATTTGAAAGTATTTTGAAATTATCAATCTTTTATAAAATGTTATTTTTTGAAAATGTGTAAAAAAACTATTATATTGGGTGCCTTTTCAATTTATAATTTAGGGTGGCGTTAATTTTTAATGATGATTTATCGTGTTGTACAGCTCACTTTGCCCATCTCACTTAAACTAACAAAATCCAAATTATCCTTGCAAGGCATAAGTAAAATAATTAACAAAATCGCTACATTAAGTGATAATATTTACAGCTTACTTTGCAAATTCAAACTATCAGAAATCCTACTTTATATGTTTATCTATTAGACACAAATCACAATCAAATTAATTGCAAATTAATGATTTTAATGCTATAATTTTTCGATTGCTTTGTATATTCTAAAAATAACATTAGTTTATTTTATGTTAATTTTGTATTGATATAATAGATATCAATTGATTATATACACATGTATATCATACAATGAGAAAATCGAGGTTCGAATGAGTAAAAATAACACCCGGCTTTTTTTAATGATCAGTGTGGTTATCATAATAGTTATTTTATTAGTAATTTTCTTAAAAGACACTTCAACTCCTAACACTATTTCATACAGCGAATTGATTGAGGGCGTTAAAAATAATGTAACAAATGATGATCATATAGTTGGTATTTATTTTGTAGGTAGTTATGAAGTTAATGTTTTATACAAAAAAGATGAATCACACCTGGAAGATTTCAAAAATGGTAAGTTTAAATCTGCTACAGCAATTGTCATATATAGAGATAATTTAGCAGTTACTTTAGAGGAGCTTTTAATGGACGTGCCTATAGAAGATCGTCCATACATTTCACTAAATGATCCAGATTCTGGTAGTTTTCTAAATTACCTCTTCCCTGCATTAACATTTTTATTAATACTGGGGTTGGCTGTTTTGTTTATCGTTGCAATGAAAAAAGGCAATGGGGCTTCAGGAGCTTTAACATTTGCAAAAACAAATGCTAGAGTTACATCCAATGTAAAGGTTAGATTTAATGACGTAGCAGGTGCAGAAGAAGAAAAAGAAGAATTAAAAGAGGTAGTTGAATTTTTAAAAGCACCTAGAAAATTTAGACAAGTAGGCGCCAGAATACCTAAGGGTGTTTTGTTAGTAGGCAATCCTGGTACAGGAAAAACACTATTTGCCAAAGCCGTAGCGGGTGAAGCCGACGTTCCATTTTTCTCAATCAGCGGTTCTGATTTCGTAGAAATGTTTGTAGGCGTTGGTGCTTCGCGTGTTAGACACCTTTTTTCACAGGCTAAACGCAATCAACCTTGCATAGTATTCATAGATGAAATTGATGCTGTGGGTAGAAAACGTGGAGCTGGTCTTGGCGGCGGCAATGACGAACGTGAACAAACTCTAAACCAACTTTTAGTTCAAATGGATGGTTTTGATGAAAACGATGGCGTAGTTATTATGGCAGCTACAAATAGAAGTGATGTGCTAGACCCCGCTCTTTTGAGACCAGGTAGATTTGATAGACACGTATACGTTAACATGCCTGACGTCAAAGGACGTGAAGGAATTTTCAGAGTACACACTCGAAACAAACCAATTGCACCCGATATTGATTTCAAACAGTTAGCAAGAATCACTACTGGTTTTTCTGGTGCTGACATTGAAAACCTTTTAAATGAGGCTGCAATTCTTGCTGCTCGTGACAATCGCACTGTAATTTTAATGGTAGACATTAAAGAAGGAATTAATAAGGTGCTATTAGGCCCACAAAAAAGATCAAGAGTTGTAACAGAAAAAGATAAACGCACAACAGCATATCACGAAGCAGGGCATGCGATAGTGGGTCACTTGCTTAAATATTGTGAAGATATTCAAGAGGTGTCTATAGTACCACGTGGACCTGCTGCAGGCTATACTTTATCCAAAGCTAAAAATGACGATATGCATCAAACAAAAAACAAGTTTAATGATGAAATTGCAATGTCGTTAGGTGGCCGTGCTGCTGAAGAAATAATAATTATGGATGTATCCGCTGGCGCGGCACAGGACTTAAAAGTTTCTACCAGTATTGCTAGACGCATGGTAACTGACTATGGGATGAGCGATGCCTTGCCAAACATTTTCTTTGGTGGTGAACAGGAAGTATTCATAGGACGTGATTATCAGACACAATCAGTGCATAGTGAAGCTGTTGCTACTATAATTGATAATGAAATACGAAAAATTATTGATTATAACTATGGCCGTGCAATGACTATATTAAAAGAAAACATTGATGCCCTCAATAATACTGTAAAACTATTGTTTGAACATGAAACAATATATGGTGATGAACTTGCTTTGCTAATCGATGGGAAAACCTGTGAAGAGGTTACAAAATATATTAATGATAAAAAAGCGGAACAAGATCGAATAACTGAAGAACGTAGAATCGCGTTAGAACAAGCTAATGCTGCAAGAGCCAAAGCTGCAATTGATACTATGAAAAAGTTGGAAGCATCTCAACACAGTAACTATAACAGAGATAGTTCTTTCTCAGCTTTTAAAAACAGAATAGTTCCTGAACCAGGCAAAACAGATACAACCTCTTCAAAAAATGCCGAATCAAATTCACCTGTTAATCCATCAAATCATGATGATTTAAAAGATGTTTTTAATTTAGACAATAAAAAAGATCCTACAACTGATAATGACACAAACACATATAGACCAGTAGGACACAAACCACCTAATTCTAATGATCAAGATAATGATGAAAACAATTCTAACACTAGCAAATAGTTTAATGGATTTATTTATCAAAGCCATTTAGAGAACATCTAAATGGCTTTTTAATATTATGCTTGCAATTCAAGTGAGGTATGTTATGAATGACGCAATTATTTCAGTAAAAGGCCTAGGTGAGATTTCACTAAAACCTGACGTTATTGTTATAAAAATGCATGTAATCGCGATTAATTTAGATTATGCAAAAATGAACAGTGACGCTGCAATATCTATTTCCCACTTAAAACAATGTTTTAGTGGAATTGGGTTTAACAAAAAATGTTTAAAAACAATTAATTTTAGAATCACTAGTGAATATGAACGTATAAAAAACACATCTTCAGAATGGGAAGATCGGTTCATTGGTTATAAATGTCAACATGACCTTGTGCTTGAGTTTGAATATGACATTAATAAATTAGAAGAGGTTATTAACGCAATTTCTGAGTCAGGCGTTAAACCAAAGTACGATATAAAGTTTTCAGTAAAAAATCAAAAACAAATTAAGAAAAAGCTGATTAATAGTGCTGTAAATGATGCTAAAAACAAAGCACAAATTATTGCATCCGCAGCAGGCGTTAAACTAGGCGATATTGTTAATATTAATTATTCAGAGGAAGTGCTAAATCTATTTTCTCCCACTACATACGACAACTCCCTCAGAGGTGCAAGATTGATGAGTGAAGCTTCTATTGATATTAACCCACAGGAAATTCAAGCAAGAGATTACATTATTATTCAATGGGCTATCATTAATAGCTAACTCATTTTCGCATTTTAGCTAATTTATAATATTTTTCCCATTAAAATATTCATTTTTAGTTAAAAAGTTGATTTTTTAATCTGTTTAGAGTATAATTATTATACAATAGGATTTAACTTTTGGTATTTTTATCTAGCTCAATTTTAGATAATTGAAAGTGAGGGGTGGAGTATGACACCAAAAAAAAACAACAAGAATTTAGATAATTCTGATTATAAAGATGCTAATAAGCAAAATTATAATCTTGGAAATTCTAATGATTATTACAAATCTGCAAACAAACATAGTAAGGGATCTCCTAATTCCCAGGTATCAAATCAGTACCATAATAAAGAGTATTACCAGGAATCCAGGAGACACCTGAATCACTATAATAAAAATCTAAATTCTAGCCATGATTGTGACCCGCCACACTCACAAAACAATGATCGTGGATATTACGATAATCATTATAATGATCATATTAATGACAATTACAACAGACAAAATAATTATAATAACCCATCTAATGATCATTACATGGGAAACAATTTCAATAATAACAGGAATAACAGCAACCAGGATTATAACAATCATAACACAAACTACTACAATGTAGAAAACTATCAACACAGGCCAGGACCTCCATCAATTTCAAGACCAGAAGGTGTCTATCACGAAGATGGTTATGACAGTGGTGACTTTAAGCATGTCGATTATGACAACAAGAACAAACCAAAACGCTCAAACTTTAATAAATTAATGGTAACCACAATCATTTCCTTATTCTTTTTCTCAACAATCTTTGTTATATTTTACATGGTTAATTTAACTTTTAAACTTAAAACTATTATGAATTTTGATGACAAATTAGGAAATCGTTTAATAGAATCAGTTGTTATTGATGGAGAATCACTTTTAGATGATTATTACGAAAATTATAATGCACCTTATGGAATGAAGTTTATAATCAACTATATAGATAACACACAAGAAAAACTCGATCTTACCAAAGATATGATTATCTCATACAACGAGGATGATGTAGGCCCAGTCAGAATAATATTTATCTATAAATCTAAAATTGGTTCTTTTGTTATCAACGTCTTACGCAAAACATTGGTTTCAATATCAATCCCTGAAGACCAATTAAATGATGATTATTATCTTGCGGATGAATTTCCTAATACTATATTACTTCAATTAAATTTCTCTGATAATACAGCTGTTAGAATTCCAATAACTCCTTCAATGATAGAAGATTTTGACCCATTAAAACCAGGCACTCAAACTGTTCGAGTTTCTTTTGATGGATTTTCAACTACATTTGATATACACCTTGTATCAAAGGCTATATCCATTGAAATCAAACCTAACACTTTTAAAACCGAGTATAATGTGGGCGATGAATTTGCTGGAGGACTGCTGCTTGCAAATTATGCAGATGGGAGTCATGACGAAATTCCTATTACATTAGATCATGTTACTAATTTCGATACTTCAATCCCTGGCATTTTTGATTTAATTCTCTACCATAGGGGAATGAGTCTCAAAACCACAATTACTGTTAATGGCTCGTATGGCATCTTTAATAATTACCTTTTAGTTGGTTTTGACTTTCAAGATTTATATTACAAAGTCTTTGAGTATATTGGAAATCCGACAGAAGTAGTTATTCCAAATTTAATTAATGGTTATTCTGTTGGATATATTGAAAAGGATATTTTTAGTAATATAATATTTGATATTGAGAAACTAACTATCCCTTTTATTGGGGAATCACCAGATAAACCTGAGAAATTTAATTATTTCTATAATGAAGACTCTATAACTGCCCTCTATGATCTATCTACATCAAGCAATGAACAAGACTCTGAAAATGTGCTAGATAAAAATCAGGCTATCAAATTATGGAATCTAGCAAAAATTTCACTTGTTATACTTAATGGAATAAATGCTATAGCACCACAAACATTTGAAAACGAACTATTAATAAAAGATATTTCCATCCCTGGAAGTGTTCTTCAGATTGGCGAAAAGGCTTTTTCTAATTCTTCTATTCAATCATTTACTATGCCATCTAGTATAGCGAAAATAGACGACTTTGCGTTTGAAAATATGAGATATCTAAAATATATTCAACTAAACAATGTGTTATCATTCGGAGATTATGTATTTTCTGGTGCAACTATTAATCATATCTATTTAAATAATATGATAGTCCCCACAATATTCAAAAACACATTTGATGGACTTCAAAGTGTTATTATCCGTGATAATATGTTTTCTAGTTTTTTAAAGAACCCCTTATTTGGCAGGATCTCTAAATTACTTGTTCGAAACACAAACATTAGTATTCTATCTGGTAAATTCTTAGTTAATTTCACAACTTCAGATGGGAACCTCTTATCATACATAGGTGATGCTAAAGAAATTATAATTCCACCTAATATCACTAATATTGCAGCATTTGCATTAGCGTATATTCCAAGTTTAGAAAATATTGTTTTTCATAATAAAATTGTGAAAATTGAGGAATATGCTTTTTATTTAGACTACAATTTAACACATATATATTTGCCTGATAGTATTACATATATAGGTGATTATGCATTATATAACACCAGTGTTTCTATACTATATTTACCAAAAAGCCTCACTCAAATAGGCAAAATCATCTTTAACGAGGGTATTATTATTCTAGGTGATATCTTTACAGGTGTTCAAGAATTTGTAATAAATCCAGATAAAATTTATGTTAGTACACTTTTCTATGATGATTATTTGTTACTATATCCAGAACTTGAAGACCTTTTCGAAATATATTACCCAGAATATCTAAGTGATGAGATACCAAACCCCTTTTTTGGTATGCTTGCTGCGAATGGAATTCTTGAATCTTATTTCTTGAATTTAAATACAATTCTTATTTCTTCATCAGAAATAACATCTATAGGTGATTATGCGTTTAAAGGGGCATACAATTTACAATCAGTCACTTTGTTTGATAACATACAAAGCATTGGTGTTGGTGCTTTTGAAAACTGCATTTACTTAGCTAACATTTCAATATTTAATAATGACTCAATTGAGATCAGTACTAAAGCGTTTAAGAATTGTTCGCTTCTTAATATCGTTTATTTCCAAAATCTAACTATTTCTTCTATTGGTAGTTTAGCATTCTTCGGTTGTTCTAAATTGTTAAGAATTCAACTTAATATAAATATTAAAGATTCAATTATTCTAGAAGATGATTGGAATTTAATAGGATACGACTATTCAGGTGATCCGATATATGCAACAGTAGAGTGGGTTGAGCCTGAAGTGCTTGATTATTAAGTTCAACCTATAATATATCAGCGGATTGTATTTTGTCTTCAGTATACAATTACAAATTGCGATATCCATTTTTTACATATGCTTTTAAGAAAATTATAGTTGACAAATCCCAGCTAGTATGATATATTATTAATAGTTAATTATTACAATAGTGTAGACTAATTATGCAAGGTTAACTTCAAAACAAAATTTTGCACATGCCCTGTAATAATTGTTGCTTAACTATATCCTAATACTTCTAAAACTGTTTTCTCATCAGGGGGTGGATTTTTGGATAACCATAATATTCAAGATAACACAAAATATTCAAACCTTTTTTCATTTGTCACAAAGAAACAAATGCTCTTTATGGTTCTGCTTATAATTTTCACAATCGCACTATTCGTATTTATGGGTTGTGTTGAAAACACAGGGACTAACACTAAAGGCAAAAATAATGATCCAAACTCTATTAAAGCAATACGCATTGATGAATCAAATTTACAAGAAATTTATACTTTAGATGAAAAGATACAAAATGATCTATCTCTCATAGTTGAATACAATGACAATAGTTTTAAAACTGTGACTGTTACTCCTGATATGATCAGCGGCTTTGATTCCTCAACCAATGGAACAATCCATATCCAGATTTCATACAATGGTAAATTTACCTTTTTCACTGTGCAAATTGGCACACTAATTTCAAATATGTATTTTCAATATCAAACAGTTACTGCTGATTTAGATAATTTATCGGATATATATAATATATGTTATGTTGATTACTATAATGGTGGGTTTGACTTCTTTCCTGTAACTGCTGATATGTTAGAAATCCCTAGTGAAGTTGGCCAACACAATATAACTTATACTTACAAAGGTTATTCTGCTTCATTCGATCTTAATATAGGTGGTTATTTTTCTTACGGTGATTTTGAATATTACTATGATCCAGATTCCAACTACCACCTAATAATTAACTATATAGGTAATTCAACAAACATTATAATTCCAAGTGCTATTAATGGAGTACCTGTGAAACATTTTCAAGTAAATGATTTGTTTAAAAATCATATTTCAAATATTGAGCATTTGACTATTCCTTTAATGGGATTAGCCTTTACTGATTTGTATAACTATTCTAATTCCGATCTTACAGGGCATAAACCTCATTTAATAGTAACAGTTACAGATTCATTGGATGATTACTGGATAGACTTTGTTAATGATTCTTTTATAAAAGAACTAATCATAACAGCAGAAATTACTCCTGTTGACTGGATTTCCAATCAAAATTCACAAATTTCCTCAATTATTATTGAAAATAATTTTACAAATGCTTCGGCATTTTCTTATTTAATAAACGAAAATACTAAATATCTAAAGCTGCCTTCTAATTTTGATCTAAACTATTTTGATTCTTTAACTTCATATATGCAAAATTTGTTTATCGATATCTCAGAAATGTCAGTAATTGCAAACAAGGAAATATTTGAATCTGCAAAAGGTGTTATAATCCCAGACAATTTGTATAATGCTTATATAATAGCTTGGGAAAATGATTCACAATACACTGAATTACTAATAAAAGCCTCAGAATTTTCTATGTCAGATGATTCTCCTGTTAATGATTACACATAAGTTTACAGACAATACACAGTTATTTATTATTTTGGATTTTACATAGTGAATCTATATGAGCATATTCAGTAGCTATCTTACAACTTCCAAACGATTTTAGAATAACACGCTGCTACTATAGCATCTTGAATTTATAAACTTCCTTTTTTTAATATGTAATATTACCTCCTTTTTGCAGAAATATTACTCTATATTGTATGATTTATCTTTTAAATCTTATTAATCTTCTATATCTGTAGTTGCTGCGAACCAAGTAATCTTCTTCTCTTATTATATCTAACATATAGAGGACTATTTTAGCTCTCCTATAACCATTAATACCTGTTTACATCCACTTTATCATAAATTATGATCTTGCTTGCAAATTAAATTTAGCTCTTAAAACCAATTATATTTCATAGCAAATTTTTACATAGTATAAGTTGCAAACAGAGTTTTAGATATACTCTACCAAAAATAGCAATTTAAAAGATTTTTAACTCACACACGAAAAAATATATACTCACTGCAAAAATTAAATATAAATGATTAACAATTTTCGAAAGATGCCTTAAAATTTATGGGATTATGGGAAAATATATAATTTCAATCTTCTACATATCCCCATACAACCTCACAATAACTATCCTCATCTATCCTGTTCCAATCGCTGTTTAGAGCAATATTATTGCTGTTTTCTGCTATCATATGTATTTTATCAATATTATATGATTCGAAGAAAATATCCGCACCTAGTGTTTTTATGGATTTTGGTAATATTACTAAACTCAACAATTCACAGCTCATAAACGCATTGTTATTAATAGTTATAAGGGCACTACTTTCTGATAAGACAAGTTCTTCGATTTGTGTGTATGCAAACGCATGTTTTCCTATACTTTCAATTGAATCTGACCAAACAAATTCATATAATGATAAACAACTATAAAAGGCTTTATCCTTTATCGTTGTTAGTTTACTAACACCAGTGAACACAACACTTTTTAGGTATACGTTAAACGCGAACGCACTCTCTTCAATAATTTCTACTGTGGATGGTATTGTAACTGATATTATCTTCTTGTTTTTTGAAAGTGGCAGTTGCGCATTATATGAAAAGGCATATTTGTCAATTTTAACTACACCATTTGGCACAATAATTGTATCGCTAGTTCCCAAATAATATTTCAGTACACTATTAAATATTAAATAGTCATACTGCAGATTTGAGAGTGCATATATAATGTCGCTGAACTCCGTCCACTGGGTTTTATATGCGGAAATAGCATTATCTGGCACTAACACAATTTTCAGAGAATCCATTATTATGTTTTTTAAAGGAATCTCGGACTCCATTATTAAAATTCCATTATCTATAATATTTGCACCCAACTTTGTTACACTATTTGGAATTTTTATGCGACTTAATGCATATGTAAAAAATGCGTAATCACCAATTTCAATAAGAGATTGAGGAATACTAATAGATTCTAGTGTGCTTTTGTAAAATGCATAATTACCAATTTTTTCTAAAGACTCAGACAGTTTTACGGTTTTTAATTTTGTATTTAGTTTAAATGCATTATCGCTTATTTGTGTTATACCATCTGGTAAAACAAGATCTTTTTCACTGCCTTTATAGGTTAATAATATTAGTTGATCATCATTATCGAAAATTATATATCCATCTTGTGTTATATTTATATATTGTGCATCATAAAACAACCCTGCGAGAACCTTCCAATTACTCGATGAGTTGTATAAGTCAAAACTAGATGATGGGATTATTAGACCACTTACACCTTGAAATGAATTTGAGACTATTGACATTATTGGAATCTCTGGTAGTGTTAAATATACAGGTGTGTTATAAAAAGCCTTTTCCGCTATTACTTGCAATGCATCCGGTAAAACCAAATGGTTTAAAACGCTCATTTCTTCAAATGCTTGGCCTGAAATTGTTGTTAGTGTACTAGGTAATATTATATTTTCTATATAAGCATTGCAAAAAGCTCTATCTCCTATCTTTATGATTCCTTCAGGTAATATTAGAGTATTGATTATAAACACATCCTCGAAAGCACTTTCTGGTATTTCCGAAATATAACCTGGTATTATAGTGACATTCATAAATGAGAGAGCTGAAAATTCTACAAGAAAACTTTTATCTTGCTTTATTTGCTCTATATATTCACTATCAAACAAATATTCAAATTTATTTACATTATCAGTTGAATCAGATCCAATAAATGGAATTACTAAATTTTTTATAGTTAAAAAGTTTCTACCTAAAATCCCTGGGGCTATATGCCCAATCCTTTCCCCATTTATTTGATCTGGAAAAATTATTGAACTTGCACTGCCTCCTATATATTCTAATATATTATATACGTTTTTCGCGAAATCAAATTCGATTTTAAAGGAGTTAAATTTGAATACCCCACTTACCTTATAATCAATTTTGATGCTCAAGTTTCTATACTTAATATTAAAATGTAAATTGCCCGATATACTGCTGTCAAAATCTATAACCATCATTTTCTTTAAAGGTATTAATGTTTCGCTTTCATCATGATGAATTATCTTTAATTTTACACTTTCTAAGTTAAAAATATCACCCACTTTATAATCCACATCAATTTCGTTTTTCTCTATTACAATTTCCTTAATTTCTTTATAAATGTTAATTTGATGTTCAATTTCTAATCCATCATAACTTATTTTTAAGTTTTTTATCCCTGTTGATGTGGTGTCAAATCCAGTTACCATTTCAGCATCTAAATTTATGTCATCTGTTGTCCCATCCTCTCTAACAATATTTAGTTTAACATTTTGTGGAAAATAATCACCCAGATAATATTCATCATATATAGTATTAGTATCTATGCTTATTGAAGTTGCGTGTGCCATTATTGTTAAATTAAATTTATCAATAACACCTTGATATGTGACTGTTAACTCGAAAATTCCACTAGTAGATGAATCAAAGCTGCCTACCATACTTTCAGTTATGCTAACTGGAATTACTGTGCTGTCTGCGTATTTAACTAATATTTTTAGATCATCTGGAAAGGTATCACCTATATAACAAACTTTGCTTTTGCTTGTTTCACTAACTTCTATGGATTTAACCCAATTTAAAACCTCTATACTATAGCTGGCCTCTTTGCCTTTATATGTTATTGTTAAATCAATATCACCTGGCTTTGTTGTATCAAATCCACTCACCATGTCAATCGTAAGAGCTATATCTTCAGAGCTCTTATCTGCATAAATTACCACAATTTTTGCATCCTCTGGGAAACTCTCACCTACTTTAAAAGTAGACGTCATTGTGTCTGGATCAACTTCAATAGATATTATTTCTACTGATTCCACATCTTCATCACCTCCAGTAAAAATTATGATAAGTGTGATAGCTGCAGCTATAATCATAACAAGAATTGTTATCATTATATATTGAAATAATGTTTTAGATTTTTTAGTTTTTTCCATTTTCACCTTTGAATTAATGTTTTTTGCTGCTATGTAAAATATTACAGTCAGAGTAGCAAACGCATGCATGTTTGATGACTATTAAGTTAGTATAAAATTATCATTTTAATTAACTAATTAGAAACTAGGTTATGGTAATGTTAGTTTTTATTGCTAGTAAATCTCATAGTGTATCGAATGTTAGTTAATAGCATTTAATATAACTTTTCACTCTATTAAAAACCTTGAAGGTTTGGACATTCATATTCTAATTATTATATTTAATTATGATATTTAGCTTGAGTATAACAATTAATTAAACAAGAAGCTGTTTGTTTTAGATCTCACACTACTAACAGGCGAGGCGCTATGAAATCATAGCGCCATAACCTGCTGAATAAAATAACATGAAACTTTTTAAATGCAGGACCAGTTAATCTTCACGAGTATAGGATTATATGTTGCAATATTTTATTGATCTATATAATTATATTCGACTGTATGTACTTCTGTTTTTGTTTTTAAATTCCAATCATCCGCAAAATTTATATTATTAGTTTGGCTTGATCTTAATTGGATTTTAGTTATTTTTGTTGACCATTGGAATATCTTATTTTCAAGACGCAACAATGAGTTTGGTAATACAACTGTTTTTAATTCAGTGCATGAAGCAAAAGCTTGATTTCCTATATCTACAATCATACTACTCGCTTTAAACACTACGCTAGTTAAGCCTGTTTCCTTGAACGCTTTAGCTCCTATTTCTTTTATATTATCAACAAAATTAAATTGTTTTAGCTTAGTACATTTATAAAAGGCTACTATGCCTATTGTTTTGAGCTTGGAATCATCAGGTAGTGTGAAAGTCTCCAAATTATAACAACCCCAAAAAGCACCCTCTCCTATTGACTCTAAATTACTCCCGGTTTGGATCGTTATACTTTTTAAACCTACGTTGCCACAAAATGCATAGTCAGCTATTATTTCAACACTGCTTGGTATAACAAGACTTAAAATGTCATTTCGCTCTTTCAAAGAGCTAAAATGCGATGATGTAGATGAAAATGCAAAATTTGAAATCTTTACTACACCGTCAGGAATTACAACATTACCACCATTTCCGTTATAATAATATAGAACATCATTTGATATTACAAATTCTTTTTGTGATTCTGCTTTTGTAAATATTTTATCACTAACGCCTGGCCATTCACTTTTGTAACTATCAACTAAGTCATCTGGAACAATTATCATCTTTATATTTTCAAAATCAATATCTAGTTGCGAATAGTTTGCAGGAGTATTCGATTTGAATTCTAAAACACCTTGATTGCAAAAATAATTTTCCAGTTTTGTAACGGAACTAGGTATTACCAACTTTTGAATATTCAGCAAATTCAATGCATACGATCCGATTTCTTTTAAGGTATTTGGTAGTGTAATAGTTGATAAATATGTATATTGAAATGCAGATTCTCCTATTTTCTCTAAACCTTCATTTAATACAACAGACCTTAAAGCCAGCTGGCCCTGAAATGCTCCTGCGCCTATTTCTGTTATATAAGGTGGAATTATAATTTCACTAATTGACAAATCTCCTACATAGGCTATTAACAAATTTTCTTCGCCTTTATTATAAACTACATATTGGTTATTTACCATACTAACATCAGTAGATTTCATATAAACCGTTGAATACTTATTCCATGAAGCATCTGTAGTATATGCGCCATAGCTATCAACTGGAATAATTACACCAACAACGCCATCTAATGAGTTTTCCTCAATTGAAGGAATCGGCGTGTCTGATACTCTAATTACTACAGAAGAACCATAAAATGCATTATCTCCTAATTCAACAACTGATGATGGAATCTCTAAATATTTAAGCGCAAAATTATAGGCAAATGCACCCATTTCAATTTTTAAAAGAGTAGATGGTAGTTTTATGTCTTTGATTAAAGTACTTAAAAATGCTTGACTTTTTATTACAGTTACACCTTCAGGTATAACTATTGATCTGACAAAAACATTCCCCAAAAATGCGCTATCCGGTATTTGAGTAATATAACCTGAAGAAATTGTTAATGACAAACTCGAACCAAATAATTTATATATTTCTTCGTTTTGCAAATTATTGTACACATCTTCGTCATATAAGTACTTAAATCCTTTATCATCGTTTGGAGTGGCGCCAAAAAATGGAATAGTAAGATTTTTGATATTATGAATTTTATCTCCAAATATTCTAGGAGCAATAAATCCAATTTTATATCCGTTTATTAAATTTGGAATTGTTACATCTTCAGAATTGCCAATATATTCTTCTACACTATATGTATTTGTTTCAAAATTAAAATCCATTTTGAAATCATCTAATTCAAATTCACCACGGACTTTGTATGAAATATTTTCAGCCATGCTTCTATATTTTATCTGAAATGCAAAATACCCAGCCATATCATTCTTAAAACCAACTATCATATTTTCTCTTAATTGAATGAACTTTTGAGAATCATCTGTATGTGTCACAATAATATTATAAATAGAAAAAATCAATATCTCATTTACATAAAAATCTTTTTTTATTAAACTTGTGTCTATATGAATACTTTTTATTGCTTTGTATACATTTAATCTGAATTCATAAAATCTATCTCCATATGTAATACGGACGGTTTTTTCGCCTTCAATATCTGTATCAAATCCACTAACCATATCACTAGTTACAGCTATATCTTCAATTCTGCCATCAGAAAATTTAACGGTTATCTTCTGTCCTGTAGGGAATTCATCACCTACATAATATTCTTCAGCGTATATGGTATCGCCTACAAGTTCAATACTTTCAACTGTAGTACCTTGACCATTTTGATTCTCATTTTTATCCTTACATCCTACAATTACAAACAAAATTGCAAGTATCAATAGTATGGTTATTACTAATAACAAGGAAGGATTAAATCTTCCTGATACTTTTGAAAACTCTTGTTTTGAGTTTTTTCCTATTATTATATTCTTCAATTAAATTACCTCCGCAAATTTATGCAAAATTTGGAAAAAAATTGATTAAACTTCAATAAAGTTTTAGCACATTTGCAATATTTTAATTTATTGTATCAACTAAAATAATTATTTTTTGTTCTACTTTGATTAACAACTAGATTCTTATGATGTTACATTAATTCTTGTAAATAGTCACTGAAACAACCACGGCTTTTAATTTTCTAAAAATTAAAGCATTCAAATTAAAATTTTTATAAGCGCCCTGCGCATTAAAAAACTGGGAAGTTATCTAAGCGACATAGGGTCAATTAAATTTGATTTATTTACCACTTTTAAGTTTTACTATATTCTATCGTGTGAAGCTCGCCATTATAATTCTTCGTACTCCAAGAAGCTCCAAATTCCTTATCTGCAAAAACTTTAGTTACACCAATTTCAATTTTTTCAATTTTTTCTGAACAAATAAACGCATCATTGGAAATAACTTCAATAGTCCCTGCTATTTTTACTTTATTTAAATCATAACAATATGCAAATGCCTTGATATAAATTTCCTCTAGTTTACTTTCATTTGAAAATTCTACTTCTCTAATCCCTGACAATGCAAACGCATATGCTCTGATTGTTTCAATACTATCAGCAAAATCAAAATTTGTTAACTTTTTGCAATTATAAAAAGCTAATTGGTGTATTTCTTCTAGTATATTTTCGTCTACAAAGGTAATCGTTTCTAGATTATAACAACCATAAAAAGCACCTTCATCAATTATCGTCAACAAACTATTATCCTTAATAATAACAGTTTTTAATCCTGTAAGACCAGCAAAAGCGTACCTTCCTATTTTCTGAATAGATGCAGCAATTGTGATTGAGGTTATATCGCTTCTTTCCTGAACTGGACTCTCTAAATTTTTAGTAAATGCATAGGCGCCTATTTCTCTAAGTCCCTCTGGGATTACTACATTACCTCCATTTCCTAAATATATTGCGAAACTATCTTCTTGCATTACAAATTCACTTTGTAATGCTCCATCTGGACAGATAAAATTGCTTAGCTTTGACCATGTAGCTCGGTAAATACCCACTGCCGCTGCAGGTACAAAAATAAATTTCACATTATTAAAAGAAATCCCTTCAACTGGTGTTATAGATTCCATTATTAATATTCCAGAGCCATAAAAATTATCACCCAGCTCAGTAACAGTAGCAGGCACTTCAAATTTAGGCATATACAATGTATAGAAAGCATATTCACCAATTGCATTAACACTGCTTGGTATGATAGCTGATTTCAATCCAGTTTTATAGAAAGCATAGTCATCGATTTTCTTTAAAACACTATTAAAAGTAATGGACTCTAGGGTTATTTGGCCAGAGAAGGCATACTTACCAATTTCTGTTATGTCTGATGGTATTACGACATCAGTAACATCAAATTCAACAATAGAATGTAATAATATTTTTTCGTTATTTTCTGTTAAAACTATATATTTGTTATCAAATATATCAATGCTTGATGTGTTTATAAAAAGTTCATTATATTCAGCCCAATCTTGATCACTAGCAAAAATTGACATCTTTGAACTCGGTATAATAATTCCACGCACACCAACCAATGCATTGGTATCTAAATCAGGTATGGATTCGCCTTCTGCCATTTGTATTAAAATATTACTATATTCAAATGCTCTGCTTTCAATCTTTAGTACGCTATCTGGAATAACTAAATATTTCATATATTCAAGAGACTTGAACGCACTTTGACCTATCTTTTTTATAGACTGGGGTAGTGTGATTTCTGTGATATGTGAAGCTTCAAAAGCGGATCTGCCAATTTCCGTAATATCTTCTGATAAAACAACTTTTTTAACAAGCCTATCACCTGAAAAGGCATTCTCAGGTATAGTTGTGATATAGCCTGGTAATATAGTGATAGTTAAATCTGCTAAATCAAGAAGTGAACCATGCTCGTCAGCATTTACATCTGTTAATTTATATTTGTCATATAAATGAAGCATGCCTTCTTGATGCGTAGGCGTTGATCCTATGAAAGGCAGACTTAAATTCTTAATGTTAAGTATACTGTCTTGAAATATGCAAGGTGCGATATATCCGATTTTGCATTCGTTAATCAAAGTGGGAACAACAACATCCGCTGAAGTGCCAACATACTCATCAACATTATATGTACTATTGATAGAATTAAATGATAACTTAAAATCATTTAACACAAATGAACCTTTTACAGAATATGAAAGAGGAAATTCCACATTTCTATATTTTAGTAGAAAAGTAAAATTGCCTGACATAGCTGTACTGAATCCATCTATCATTTCAGATCTGAGGGTGATTTCAGTATTTTCAGAATTAGCATGTTCAACAATTATCTTATAATTCCCGAGTTCTAATTCATCATTGACATTATATTGTGTTTTAAAACTTGAAGCGTCAAAAATTATGTTTTCGATCTCTGGATATACAGTAATTTCAAATGTGTATAAAGCTTCAGCATATGTAATAGTCACTGTTTTTTTACCGGCACTAGTAGTATCAAAACCACTTAACATATCATTCGTGACAGAAATTTCTGTACTTGTGTCGTCATAATTTGTAACTTTAATTTTTTGGTTTGCTGGAAAACTATCGCCTATATAATACTCTATATTGTTATATGCTTCATCACCTATAAGAGTAATCTCTTTAACACTCTCTTTTGTGCCATCGTCTTTATCTGTTTTGTCGGTTTTTTCACACCCTGTTATAACAAACAAAACAGAGAGTGCTAGAACCAGTATTAAAACTAATATGAATGCAATCTGCAGGTTTTTCTTAGTAAGATCTTTTTCAATTTTACGCTGATTAAATAGTTTTTTCAATTTGGAACCTCATTAATAGATGGGCAAAACGTTGTGATTAAACCCAGAATTTATTACTCAACTTGTAAACTAACTATTTTAGCAAGCTTAAAGGCACAAAATGATGAGCATCTCATAGAGCTACTTATGACAAAATATATGGCTACACAAGCGCTATTTGCACAAATCTAAAGCATCATCAAATAATTAATTATTACAATAATTATAATTTAAATTACAGGAATTGTCAATGTTTATAACTCTTTTTTAATATCCGATCATAAAGAAACAACACTTTTTACACAAAAATGATTTGTTTCTGGTTTTTTATAAATATTCAAATTACTAAATTAAAATTTAGACTATTAATGATTGTATGACAAAAGTATTTCACACAATAATGATCTCTAAAAATTCCAAACTTTAATCATTAAAACTCAGTAAAACACGAGTTTTTTGATTCAATTCTAGCACAAAGACAAATTTACAATGAGAGCTATGCTGGTGAGATAGTCATTAGGGCCTGGTGAAAAATGCTAATTTTCCCTAAAAACGCCCGTTGTGAGATTTAACTATTCAAATCTAAATTTTTGTTTACAAATTTATTTGCATAAAAAGTAGAGTACATTTTACATTACGTTTAAAAATCCACACCGAAATCACATATTTGGTTACAAAAGAATTAAGTCTAACAAGACAAACAAAAACAAAATCAGTCGTAAAAACGATGACATAATCAACTTAAAATAAAAAAGGTTGATAAATTACAATAATATTCACTATTTTTGTTCCTCAGTTGTATTACTTATATAACCAGCATTATTATTCTTGAAAAATATTTTTGTTTCAGTTACACTTTTTATTGTAAAAACAAAAAAATTTTTTTGGAATATTTTAAAATTGATTCTTTTTTTGACTCGCTTATTTCATAAAAACAAATGTAAGCAAAATCCCACAAAAGCATTTGTTTTTTGCTATCTGTTGATGCTATTATGCATGCTAATTATTGTATTTAATTTTGTAGTTTATCAGAATTCATATTCACAAGGAACCAGTAATGCTGTTTTACAAGGCACAAATAAAGTTGTTTCATATCTACAAAATAAATATCTAAATCTACAGATTGTTCAAATTTATAAAAGAAACATTATTAGTCCTAATATCAACCAAAACTCACTCAATGACCATTACAACTCATATTACAAACTTACTAACAATAAACCAAAAGCAGAAGGTACCTGTGCGGAGGTTGCAACTGCATTATTAACAAAAGCTCATAAAGTTAATCAAGGAAGCTACGAATACATATTCAGAACGGTTATGAATACAGCAGTAGATAATAAATATTGGACGGCAAAATATGGTACTTACTCAGGAAATATAGATGCTCTCGTTACAAAGTCATTTAAATTTTGGAACTCTACAAAGACAGGGAATAATGATCATTTTAATATATACACAACATTTGTTAATAACATTAATAGTGGCAAGACATCAGTTTTTTCATGCTTGGATCAACAGCATGCATGGCGCGTCGGATATGCTGAATATGATATAAAATATTCACAAAAAATCTTGTGTTCTTATATAACAATTTCAAAAACCGAACGCTTTATAATAGTAAACGATGGCTGGACTGGTGTTGAAGATGGTAGTGATTATGTTCAATATTCATATTATCCTGCTAGTTCAATATCTTCAATTTTCACACTAACAAAAGTAGTATAGGTAAATTATGAAATTTTTGAAGAACAAAACACTTTTATTTTCACTTATAATAATACTCCTAATTTGTTTATGTACTGGTAGTTATTTCATCATTATATCAATTAAAAGGGAAGTTAGTATTGCAAGTTTTGACAAATCAGTAACTCTATCATTTGGAAAGCAAAATATAGGAAAAATTATACCAGACTATTATTATGGTGCAACAAGTTTTACGGCGCGAAATGATGAAATATTAAATATTGTAAAAAATAGTGAAGATGTTTTGCTATCAATCAGCGAAAATGGTGCTGAAATATTTCTATTAGCACACAAAGGCTATTTTTTTAGAATAGTTTTCTTTGATGATTCGCGTGTTTCTATCAGAAATGAGTTCGGTTCACTTTATACTGATATAACAAGACAATTGCGTTTTCCTTTTCCAAAAAATGTAGCTGTTCATTTTAATATCAGTGCAGCTGGCATGTCTAATTTTGTAACATGGGAGGAACTTGTTCTTGCAAAGGACTTCGATTCATTAGTGAGTTTATATGAAAAACTTAATGGTCCTTATCTTCGTGAGATAAACTATGAGGATAAGACCATTTCACTAAATTGTAGTCTAATTTACGTCGCATATGAACCAGAAGGAGGAAAAATAAACAAAGATATGGGAATAAAAATAATTTGCAATGACGAAGGTATGGATTTTGAAATGGAGCACTTTTCAGATGAAGAATGAGAATTTGCTAACCCTTATAAATGTTCACAAATCATATGGTAGCAATGTTGTTTTATCAGGCCTTAGTTTAAAATTAGACAAAGGTCAATTCTGGGTATCGTGGGTAAAAACGGAACAGGTAAGACCACATTACTTAAAATAATATCTGGACTCGAAATGAATTTTACAGGTATTACAAATATAAGTAAACATATTTCAGCACTTATAGACAACCCTGTCTTTATAAATGATTTTACTGGACGAGAAAATATCGAATACTTGCTAGATAAAGAATTTAGGCCACGTGCAATTGAAACGATTAACAATCTAGGCGTGACAAATTATTTAGACAAACAAGTTAAAAAATACTCACAAGGGATGCGACAAAAACTTGCTATCGCAATCGTTTTAGCAACTAATGCTGATATTATATTGTTAGATGAACCCTTCAATTCTGTTGACAATGATTCAACTATGTATATTATTTCCCTTATAAACCAACTCAAATCAAAAAACAAAGGAGTTATAGTTGTAACCCACAACCTTACACGAATTCAATCCTATTGTGACAAAATATTTACTTTAAAAAACGGATTTTTAGAATTATATAACAAAACGCTAGAAAATATTTTCCAAGAATATAGAATTCAATTTGAAACTGAGCATGACCTTATTGAAGCACAATCAATATTAGGCGAGTATACAATCGAATGTGAAGACTATAGAACTATGTTAATTTCATTCAATTCTGGAAGCTTGTCAAATATCATTAAACGATTATCAAGCTGCACCATAACCAATATTTACGAAAATAAAATAAATGGCGAAAACAAAATAGAGTGAGGTGTGAAAATGAATAGAGAATTGAAACGAATTTATATCAACAAAGGAACTCTGGCTATTCTCATCCTTACAATTGTTGTTATATTTTTATTAGCTACTATTTTGAATTATGGAAGTTATAAGAAAACTAGTATAAACTATGATCAGTATTCTTCTATCGATGAATTAACAGAACGTATCGAAGAATTCAACACCCAAATTAAACAATACGAAAGCGAAGAACAAATTTACAGCAACATTATTGCAGACTTAAAGCTGCAGATTAGAATTACCGAATTTCTAATAGAAAATAAAATCTCATACGAATATCTTTCTAACAATATTGCAGATTCCTCAATGGACCTCTATGCAACAGATATCGCAGATCACATCTTTACATTTGGTTTTATTTCTTTTTTCTGTTTGCTTCTTTGCCTGCTTGCCTCCTCAATAATAACAATTAATCTTGATTTTACTACTGGGATAGCACGTCTATTATATGCATTAGATCGAGAAAGAAAGAAAATTCTAAACCAAAAATATTTTGCATATATTGCATCAATTGGAATATTTGCACTTATTTTTTCTGTTATAATCGCTATTATTGGTAGTCCATACAAAAGCAATTTTTCACAAGTTTTAATTGTAGAGTCTTCGCGCATTTATCTAATGAATACTGGAACGTATATTTTTATCTTTTTGTGTTCACAATTTCTTATGATATTGTTTTTCTCTATTGTAGTCTTTTCAATATCAATGTTAATTAGAGGGGTATATGGTGCTGCTTTTGTAAACATTATGTTTCTTAGTTCATATCTTTTATTAACAAATTTTTCAACAAGTTGGTTATCAGCCTTTTTCTCTGAAATAATATCATTTAATACATTAACGGTTCCAATATACGTTTTTATCATACTTTATTTATTAAGAAATGCACTAGCAATTTTACTATTTATTTTTGCACGAAAAAGATTCTTAAAAAGAAGTATCTACTAAAAAGCGTAATTTGGTAATATCATAACCTAAATCCCCCAAATATTAAATGTGTAACATCAATTTTAATTGAGAATCTATTAAAAACCGTAATATTTTTTTATTTTTTTGTTAAAAACTAGCCATAATTTACGAATAACTTG
>JAIRKT010000062.1 GCA_031259965.1 Christensenellaceae bacterium
AGAGGGCTTCACAAATGAAAATATCGACACTGTCTATATCCCAGACATCGTTTCTAACATAACAAATAACACATTTGCGCACTCAGAAGTCTTAATTGTTACCTCCTACGAATCCAAACTAGAAGGTTGGGAAGATGGTTGGAATGGGAACAATGAGGTTGAATGGGGTGCAGAATTTTAAAAATATCTCGTGGATTAAGGTTATCATGGACAAAATAAAAATAACACCAAAACTCGTAGCAATTCTTGTAGTTTTAATATTGTACGTTTTGTCTTTTGAGGCTTTAGATTCAAGCGAATTGTTTTCATTTGCAGATAATATATCGACAGCTCCTACGAATGTTACATATTTTGAAGGGTATGGAATCAATCTAGATAAAGAAGCCTTGCATGACATAACTAGAATCTCTTCGCTTGTGGATGATACCCCATCAATTACCATCTTTGTTCATGGACAAGGTGGGAATGCTTCTCATTGGTCAAATGATGGAAAGGGTCATCTTTCTTACGATACAGCATCTTTAGTTGAAAAGATTCGTAATGATTCTGGTGGCGCAAATGTTTATTGGGCGCAAATGGCTAAAGATGCGGATAATGATGGGCTAGATGATGTATTTACTTATTTAAATCCTAAAACTTCTACGGAGCTTGTTGACACATATATTCAATTCCATCCTTACTCTGTAAACAATTTTTTTCTAACTAAACTCAATGTTGGCAAATATAATGTTGATAACGAAAAACCCGATACACAAGAGTTTATTTCAAAAATAACTGATGTTAGCAAGCATAGCATTATTTTATTTGAAGCTGCTAATTCAATAGCATATCATAGGACTGTTTATGAAGAATTGCATACGTTAATTGACAGTATTTCATATGATATACTTTACCTGACTGGACGTATTCCTACTGTCAATCTTATTTCACATTCTCGTGGTGGAATTAATTCCATGATGTATGCTACGGGATATAAGGTAAATAGTAAAACTGCATTGGTTGACTATGACGCAGAAAATGAAGATAATAATTTTACAAATGCAGGAGAGATAATTCATGACCATCCGTTCAATGTCAGTGCGTTGTATAGTATGGGGACTCCATATGATGGAACAAAACTTAATCAATCTTGGGCAGAATCAATAATTGGAGAGAATACATTTAACAACCCAAGTGCGAGAAACATTAATGACCCAATTATACAAGAGGAAATCAAAGGGAATTGGGAAACGGCTGTTGCTGTTAATCCCAACTTGAAACTTTATGCCAGCGCAGGAGAAATATCTTTAAATTTCTTGCTAGGGCTCATTGCGGATGACCGAGAAACACTTGCAAGTAGATTAGATGATGTAGATGATAATCCTGATGGCAAATATGAAAAGCTGGATGACTTATTTTTAATGCTTACAGATGAATGGATGCCTGAATTTGTAAAATATCTACGTATTATCTCAGGTGTTACTGCTGTCGCAAGTGCTGGAGGCATCCTTTTTCTGCCGCCACCACTTAATACTATTTCATTTGTTGTTGGAGAAACGATTCAAACAACCTGTCTTGTGCTTCATGAGAATGCTGCTTATATACAAAAACAAGCGTTTAAAGCTTACAATGAGCCAGATTTAGCAGCTAAATTATTAATTCTTGATGATACAATTATGTCATATTATTGCTTGCTTTATAATTTTCAGGACGCATTCTTGGGGCTCGCAGAAGATAAGTTAGGAGTTGGTTCCTTTGGAGATTTTGGAGACTTATTTGTAAATACAGACTCACAGCTTGCAAATGGCTTTTCAAATGTGGAAAGATATAAAAAGATTTTCTCTTACGAAGAAATAAACATAAGTGAAGAGGAAAATGGTATCGAATTTTTGTATTTTAGTCGTAATTTTGACATTGATAAAACAACAACACCTGATGTTGCAATCGTACATAATCTTGAAACTTATGATAGCATGATGCATAAGCAAATTAGAAACAATATTTCTCTAGGCGTTCCAAGCACAATTTATGACTATGTTGAATTACCAGATGGGACAGTAAAAATTTCAGATGTTATGCTTCCAGATTATTATACTACTGCACCATTTATGGATTTAGAATTAAGTCTTTTATGTGGTATAAATGGAAAAAATGTTACTTATATTGACAGCAATTCTTTTGCGGATTTTACAAATCTTAAAAATATAATATTACCTGATTACGTAGAGGTAATAGGCGATAGAGCTTTTGAAAATTGTCTGTCGCTGTATGATACATTTAATCTTCCCAAGGGCTTAAAGTATTATGGTACTTCTGTTTTTTATAATTGTCCTAAAATAACTGCTTTTAGTATTAGTAATAATACAAAATATTATACTCTTGATGGTGTTTTATATGCTCAACAGGAATATTGCACAAACGGAGGACTTGTTTATAGCATAATCAACAACTCTCAAGGTAAAACCTTGCTTGAATATCCAAATGGTAAAAACGATACATTATTCACAATACCTACAGATGTAGTCAACATCGCCGATTATGCGATAAGCAAAAATGCGTTTCTTAAGTCTATTACACTCAACAATATTAAAAATATTGGTGCTGGAGCATTTAGTGAAAGCAACAATTTTATAGTTATAAACGACGGCACGAATGTTGATTTTGTTGGTGAGAACGCATTCTATTCTACAAAATGGTTGAATTATAATGCCCAACCATTTGTTAGTCTGGGCAAAGTTTTAATTAAATATAATGGAACTAGCTCAGAATTGACATTAAACAACTATAAATCTGTTTCTGCTTTTGCTTTTTATGACAATACTACTCTGCAGAAAATAACTTTCGATACTAATTTAGAATATATTGGTCAAAACGCATTCAGTAATTGCACTAAGCTTGTATCGGTCACACTTTTAAATAGAGAAAAATTTGTTGAAACTGGCGAAAACGCTTTTGAAAACAATGCAACTAACCGCAAAATTTATGTTTCCAATTCTCTTAAACCTCAATATCAAGCTTTCATTAATTTAACAAAATATTCTTCTTCACTAACACCAATCACAACCTCAGTTACTTTTGATTCACAAGGCGGAACTTCGGTTGCATCTAAAACTGCATATTATGGTGCAAACGAGGCATTTTCCTCTCCATCAAAAGCAAATTATAATTTTGATGGTTGGCATCTAAATGATACAAAAATTGTCTCGAGCTCGGTTTGGACGTTTTATGATACTGCTGTGGCTTTAACGGCTAAATGGACTCCTCAAACTTATATTATTTTGCTGAACCTAATGGATGGCACTAACGCTTCAACAAATATCATGGTTTCGTACAATGTGGACATGCCAACCAATGGCTTATCTGTTCCTACTCGCGATGGGTATAATTTCGGCGGATATTATGACAATATAAACGGAACAGGAAAACAATATTATACTGCAACAATGTCCAGCGCTAGGAAATACAATGATACTCAGGCCAAATCATTATTTGCATATTGGATAGGAAATCCGTATATAATATCTTTTAATGTCCAAGGCGGTATTGGAGGAACACAAAGCTTAATGGCTACATATGGTTCGGCTATGCCTCAGGCTACTACACCAACACGTGAAGGTTACTCTTTCTGTGGATATTATACAAAACCAAATGGGATGGGTACTCAATATTATACGTCAACTATGGCTAGTTCAAATTACTATGCCATTTTAGGGTCAATTACTCTACACGCTTATTGGCAAATTGAAACTTTTGAAATAAAGATTGATTCGCAATCTCAATGGATGCAAATTAATTCAAATCAACTTAATATTACTAACTTTCAAATCAGTATTCCTTTTGGAACAAGTGTAAATGAAACAATTAATTCTGCATTAATTAAAGTCTATCAAAATAAAAATGGTATTAGAGCTGGCTATACTCTTTTAGGTTTTTACAGGAGTGCCGATACCACTAAAACTCAAATAAACTGGGGAAATTCTATTCCAGACCTTGGAGATGCTGGCGCTGTAATTACATTAAATCCACTTTGGCAAGCAAACACCTATACAGTAACGCTTGATAACCAAGATGCATCGCTATTACCTAGATTTACTGCAAATAATTGTACTCCAACACTTGAATCTGCTTCGTCGAGCGATATTGTTTATGTCTATTTTGTTCCTAAAACGAGTGGAACAATCACTCTTTGGACATCACATACTAGTGGCGATCCCTACCTATATTTGTATGATTATAATAAAATTCGGCTTACATATAATGATGATGGTTATGGTAATTTAGATTCGAAAATAACATATGCGGTTACTGCTGGAGTTGCATATTATGCTGGCTTCCGTGCGTGGAGTTCTAAAACAATTGGTGCGATTTATTGTTCGGGCGTTTCTTTAAATCTTGCAACAAATTTCATGGCTACTTCTACATCAACAACTGTTACGGCGACGTATGAAAAAGCATTGCCTACTGCACAAAAACCAACACTTACAGGCTATACATTTAATGGTTATTATACTGACCAAAATAGTACAGGAACACAACTTTATAATAGTCAAATGAGTGGTATTAATGCATGGAGTATTGCCGATAACGGAACTATTTATGCATCTTGGACTCCAAATACCTATACCATTACGTTAGATAAGCAAGGCGAAACGAATGGTACTAGTAGTGTAACAGCAACATATAATCAATTATTGCCTTCAGCAACAATCCCAATAAAACAAGGATATACCTTTGAAGGTTATTTTGGTGGCACAAATGGTGGTGGCATACAATATTACTCATCTAATATGGCTAGCATTAGTTTGTTTGAATTAACTTCTGCAACTACGATATATGCCAAATGGACTCTTATCACGTATGCAATCACATATAATTTTAATGGTGGAACGACTAGTGAAACATATGAGCAGTCTTATACTATTGCGACATCAGTAACATTGCCTATCCCAACGAAAACTGGATACGCCTTTTCTGGTTGGACTGGGACAAATGTTACAAATAATGTTGTTAATACAAGTAAAAATTTAATAGGCAATATTACGGTTGTAGCAAATTGGTCAGCAACATTATACACTTATACTTCAAGTGTTACGACAACTATAACTGGATCAACATCAATTGTAGATTTAACGAATGCACCAGCAAATGATACATATGTTTTTACAATCTCAACTGCCGTTAATGAAGTTACATTTAAGTCAGCATCTAGGACTTTTTCAAGCCTTAGAATAATTATAAATTCTCGTTCCACTGCTTTGATACTAAGAGTTTGGACTATTTCTTTTGTCGCCCCTTCAAATTATCATTCCATTTTGGCTACAGGAAATTTTAGGCTCACACTAGCCTATGAGGGAACGTGTGGAATTGTGGGTGGCAATAACTCAGTTGTTGGAGCAAATCGAGGCTATGCTGCTGTGTACAATGCAACCTCCAGCGCTATAGTTGCTCTTAAGGGTAAAGGCTCACTAACTTTAACTGGCGGCATTGGGTCAACTGGTAGTGTGGGCACAAATGGTTCAAAAGGTTCTAATGGAAGCGACGCATCAATTATAATTGGTAATGGGGGAAAGGGTTCTGCAGGATCGGCTGGTGGCACTGGCGGAACTGGTGGGATCGGCGGTTATTCAGTTTATGCAGCGAAACTGATTATAGAATCTATAAGCGGCACGATTAACTTAAAAGGCGGCAAAGGTGGTGTTGGCGGTGTAGGAGGAAATGGTGGCGAAGGTGGTCGCGGAGGACATGGTGGGGGATCTTTAGCCATCGCAATGAATGGCGGAGATGGTGGAACAGGAGGTAAAGGTGGCACTGGCGGAAATGGTGGTGCGGGTGGTTCTTATTCGAATGTTTCGTATAGTAAAGCAAATTCATTATGCATTACACCAAGCATATCAGCTGGACTACAAGGAGCTGGTGGGAAAGGAGGAATCGGAGGCGATGGTGGGTATGGTGGTGCGAATGGCCCAAGTTTGTTTAAGAGCGGCTCCCACGGAAATGGTGCCGCTGGAGGAATCGGTGGAGAAGGTGGCACAGGTTCAACAATGGGTGCACCTGGTCGTAGTGGTTACACAGGAGGATATTGGTATTGTTAAATATGATTGAACTTAAAAATATTAATAAAACTAATTTAATTTCAAAAAATAAGTTGTCAGATGGCAAAGCATCTTACACTCTCGGTCTTTTGAATACTATCTATCGAGATAATAATATGTTTTCAGTCTTGTTTGTGCAGGCAATCTTGTTAAAAAAGGAGTCAATATGTTTATAAATGTTAAAAAAATAATCTCTGTTTTTCTGCTGTGCTGTCTTGTTCTTAGCGGCATAACATTGTTTGTTGCATGTGAGGATTTTGATTTTGATTTTGATATGAGTTTTGAAAATCGGTGTTTTACAACCGATGACGGATTTGTTTGTTACGAAGATAGTAAAATTGGCATGTGCATTATTGCACTACCTGATAGTGAAGAAGTTGTTATACCTGAATTTATTCGCGATAAACCAGTTAAACAACTAGGATACGAAGAGGTTTCAATCGGTCTAATGCAAACACATAGGGTTGATGGGAGTAAAGTTAAAAAACTTACAATTCAACATACAATGGATTATTTTTCTGTGTCATTTCCTAATGTCGAAACATTGGTTTATGTAGACTTTTTCTATTCCACTAATGTTGGCGATAACACCGCAACAAAAGTTGATAATTATTTGAGAAGTCCTTCACGTTATCTTTCCGTTGAACTTAAAAATGTAACTAATATTGTTCTCACGACGAGAAATGAAGAGGGCTTCACAAATGAAAATATCGACACTGTCTATATCCCAGACATCGTTTCTAACATAACAAATAACACATTTGCGCACTCAGAAGTCTTAATTGTTACCTCCTA
>JAIRKT010000110.1 GCA_031259965.1 Christensenellaceae bacterium
GATGAAGATGGTTATGTTACATTTGTCGCTAGAAAAAAGAATGTTATAAAGGTATCAGGCTATTCGGTTTTTCCAAGTGAAATAGAAAATATAGCAATGAGGGTTGAATCGATAAAAAAAGCATCTGCAATAGGTGTTCCATGTGACAAGCGAGGACATAAAGTTATCTTATTTTATGAATCTTATATAAACAATGATAGCATTAAAGAAAATCTAATAGCAGAATGCAAAAAACATTTAGAGCCCTGTGCAGTGCCTGCAGAGTACATTTACATTGATGAAATCCCATTAACCAACCTGAATAAAACCAATGTAATTGCGCTCGAGAAATTATATCAAACGCTCAAGGCGAGTATATAAATCTCTCATATGAGGGTTATCGTCGAATAGAATCTCTCACAATTATGACCATGCTTCACATCTGAAGTGAATTTGAATGAAAAAAACTGAGCAGAGCAAACGACCGCTGAAGAGTTTAACTATCAAATTAATTTTAGTCTAATATTATCAGGGCGTAGATGCACTACAAAACACGAAAAACTAAATAGTAGCAGCAACAGGGCTGAACCACATAATTATATGCCTTGATTGTTCTTACAAGCACAAACAAGTGTGACTTTGACCTCATAAACTAATTTTTAGACGACGATGCACAATTTTATTGTTGAACAGTCAGTCAAGGCTCGCACCCTGAATACTATCAATTAACAAAAATCAGAAGTGCTGACTATCGCTTTAAAAGTTGTATATCCCATTTGGAGTGATATAGACGTTGCAAAGATTTTATTGTTGCTTGCACAACTTGTCTAGTAGATGAAAGTCAAACTAAAACCAAATTGCGCAGATTCTCTACTGACACACTTACTGTATCATAACAATCGCATATAAACTGAAACTACTCTTTATTAGAAGTACTTTTTTTTGTGAAATAACCTCTAACATTTGCTTCAACGTCTAAATACAGATCATCAAACACATCTTGTGATATGGATTCTAGAGTAATTGTTAATGAAAGTAAGTCATTTAACTTATTCATATTATCACTAATATCATAGCCATTAGAGCCTAATATGCTTTTAATTTTTTCTTTAAACTCCTCCACGGTGAGTTTATTTAATTCATCTTGCGACTCAACATTATCGTTTTCCTTAATAAACGCATTTTGTAATTGATTTAAAACTGTTCTTAATTGGACAAAAAAAGTAGTATCGCTATATATAGTTGAGCTGTTTTTTAAATGCTGCTGAATAATTGAAAAGAATTCCTCAATTATCATTTGAATAATTGTAGGTTTATTGCGATACTCATTTTTTAACAACAATGATGCTAATTCAAGTGTTGTACGTTCTTCTATATTAGTAACTAAAAATTGTTCATATTTTTGTATATCAATAAATGGTGTATTACTATTTATTAATTTGTTTATGCTTTTCGCTCTTTCAATTGCTTCATTCCCTTCACCTTCTAATCTTGCATTAATGATACATATTGAAGGTTGTAGATTCAAAACTTCTTTAATTTCTACGATTCGATCAACATATTTTATTACATTAAAAAAATATTCACTTTTAATCTTTTCTAACTCATAAAAATATTCCTTGAGCTGTTCTACAGAATCAAAATCTGAAAAGTCTTTAAGCAATTCCTCATTTAGAGGTTCTGTTATTATTTTATCAAACCGTGTCACGCATACATGCATTTTAACATCAATTACAGTTCCATCATTTAAAAAATCTTTTTTATGATAAAACTCGCAATCAAAATAAAACTTTTCTTTTATATCTTCAATATGCACAGGTATTATTTTAGTTTCATATAGTTTCATCCCTAAAAGGCCTGTTTTTATATCTTGTGGAAGATTTTGTTCATTTAAAGCAAATTTAAATTGACCACATATGCTAGCATCATTTAGAGATATGAATTTTCCTTCATTATCCTCAAAATATGTTATTATAGTTATATATGAAGATATATCAACCAAATTATCATCATTTCCAGTAAATGGTATCGTTCTAGATTGAGCAATTACTAGTTTATTTATTAATCGATCAACTTTTAGATCAATATTGGTATTATCACCATAATAACTGCGATTAATTATGTCCAATTCCCTATCAGACAGGTTTATAGCAGGAAAATAATCTAACCTGATTACAAATGAAACGCTCTCTTCTGTTATATTCGTTATGCTGTAAACATAATAGTCTTTTTGCTCTACAAAGTTAAAATCCGAAAAGGAATATTCACCTAAATCTTGAATCATTTCATTGCCAGTTGTTCTAATTTTTTGTAAAATAGTTAACATATCTCTCTTAATCTTTTCAGAACATACGTCATCAACAAAATATGCGAGTTTATACCTTTTAATACCTAAATGAAAAGGAACCTTGCCAGGTCTAAAACCCTCTAGTTTAATCTGACCTTTTTTCTTGTTGTATACGCTCTTGAGTAATTCATTTAATTCTTCACCTTCTAGAGATATTTCAATATCTAATGTGAAATAATTAGGAGTTTTTCTAACTATGTAACTCATCTTATATCAAAGTTCCTTTATTTTTATCAAATCCAATCTAATAGATTTGCGCTTTTACCACTTTCAATCACTAATCTCGCCTAAGTGCTTTCGACATTCAGGTGTTGGATATCGTGTCGGGTGGCTAATAATTCGAAAAAGCTAAACGAAAATATCTGTATTGCAACATTTTTTGCATATTGTTATACTTAAATTGCTTTTCTTGTTATATCTCTTGTTATTAATGCGTCTGCTGCACCTTTAATAAAATCTGCGTTAATCACTACATCCTGAATAGATGCATCAGATGGTGCTTCATACATTAAATTAAATATGGCTTTTTCAAGAATAGCCCTAAGTCCTCGTGCCCCTGTTTTGAGTTCAATAGCCTTTTTTGCAAGAGTAGTTATTGCATCATCAGTAAAAGTAAGTTTGATATGATCCATGTCAAATAAGGACTTGAATTGACTAACTAATGCATTCTTGGGCTCTACTAGTATTCTACAAAGTGCCGACTCGTCTAGTGCATCTAGTGCTGCAATAACAGGAAGTCTGCCTACAAATTCTGGTATTAAGCCATACTTAATCAAATCATCAGGTCTGATTTCTTCCATTATTTTTGTATATGGTTCGTCTCTATCTTCTATTCTCAATGATGAATTGAAACCAATACCAATATTTTCCCTACGCTTGCTTACTAATTTTTCGAGACCAGTAAATGAACCTCCACATATAAATAATATGTTTGTAGTATCAATTTGCAAGTAATCCTGATAAGGATGTTTCCTCCCACCTGTAGGAGGCACATTAGCAACTGTTCCTTCAATTATTTTCAAAAGCGCCTGTTGTACACCTTCACCAGATACGTCTCTAGTAATTGACACGTTTTCTGCCTTTCTGCAGATCTTGTCAATTTCATCTATATATACTATGCCTCTCTCTGCTTTTTTAATATCACCTTTTGCGGCTATTATAAGTTTGAGTAGTATGTTTTCTACATCATCACCAACATATCCAGCTTCTGTTAATGAGGTGGCATCCGAAATTGCAAATGGAACGTCCAAAATTTTAGCAAGTGTTTTCGCTAATAAAGTTTTCCCGGTTCCAGTAGGACCCAATAATAAAATGTTGCTTTTTTCGAGTTTTACATCTGGATACTTTGTGCTCCTAGCATTAATTCTCTTATAATGATTATATACTGCTACTGATAATTTGATTTTGGCCATTTTTTGGCCTATTATATACTCGTCAAGTTTTGCATTTATCTCTAAAGGTGTCAACATTTTAATGGCTAAATTATTATTTTTTAATGAACGAGATTTTTTATTTTCAACAATATCAGTCTCTTTAAGTTTATCAAACGCTGAACAGGCACAATCGTAGCATATGAAAATATCACGTGATGCTATGCCACATATAAAATCACCAGCCTCTGACTCTTCCCGCCCACAAAATGAACATATCAGCTTTTTGTTTGTAGTATCTTCCGCCATTTATTACTCCTGTTTATCTAATTCCTTTCTAGTGTAGAAAACGCGATCCACGATACCATATGCCACGGCTTCTTCTGCAGACATATAATTATCTCTGTCCGTATCTTTCTCTATTTTATTCACATCTTGACCTGTTTTTTCGGCAAGTATTGTATTCAGTTTTTTCTTTGTTTTGAGTATATGTTCAGCTGCTATTGCAATATCACTAGCCTGGCCTTGCGTTCCTCCTAAGGGCTGGTGTATCATTATCTCACTATTTGGTAATGCATATCTCTTCCCCTTTGTGCCAGCTGCTAATAAAAATGCACCCATAGAAGAAGCAAGCCCCACACAAATCGTCGAAACATCACACTTAATATAATTGATCGTGTCAAATATTGCAAAACCTGCACTTACACTACCACCAGGACTATTAATGTACAAGGATATTTCTTTCTTTGGATCTTTGGTCTCTAAAAATAATAATTGCCCTACTACAATATTAGCTAGTGCGTCATTTATTTCCCCAGACAAAAATATGATTCTATCCTCTAATAACCTTGAGTACAAATCATACGCCATTGTGCCACGATTTGTCTGCTCGATTACTGTGGGTATCGGCATATATGAATTAATGTCTTCAGCCATTTTTTACACCTTTCCTTTAAAGTTTTTTACACATTAATATGAAACCTTATCTCAAAATTTAATGTGCAACTTAATCCCTATCTTGTCTAGCTTTTAACTTCTAGACAATAATGATTAGATTTTTTGTCAGTGCGTTTCAATCTTGATTACAACTAAAACTACGACTCACAAATATCACCTGATGCGCTAGTTATTCCTCTTTTGTCACTTATCATCTAAAGTAGGCTCGTTATTTACATTTGATTATAATCTGTAATTTCAGTCTCTCAAAATTTATAGTTAATCATATTTAGATAACAAAAATGTAATTTTATGCTTTTGTAAGGACTTATATAACTAAATCTTTATTGATTTTGATACAAAAAATTCGATTCAAAATCCTTGATCTTAAATTTACATAATCAATCTCTCCAAAATATGATTTGTATAATTAGATAGAAAAACCAAAATAAACTATATCTAAAAAACTAACATAAATGTAGTGTGATGCTAAATGCAAATTAGTTTTTACTAAAACAACTAATTAATATACCAAATTAAGATATGCTTAAACAGTTGTTTTTTTAAACTTTCTTCTTTTTTTGCTCTCCGAGATCATTATTGATTTTTTTATCAAATCTCAAATGTAATTGTTAAAATATTCGGTCCCTGACTTTAATTAACTAATATGAATTCTTATTTCAAATTAATAAATTAAACCGCCAGAGTATGCCTTATTGACAACTTAAATGCCTTGATTTTTAAAACAAAAGAACCTAGACTTAAATCACGATTTAAAACTGTAATTCTTATCAGTAGTCCTTGCATTTAACAGATATAGTAAAACCAAAGTTTGGTTTAGAGATTATGATAAATAAAATCTCACAAATCAGTATGCGATATATTTTACTCTAAAATTAGAATTTTTGCAAATGAATTAATAACAATATTAAGAAAACAGTTTGTATTTATTAAGGAGTTAATACTTGTTATTATTTCTGAATTAAAATTCAAAACTATTTTAAGTTATTACATACCTATATAAACTAGTTTATCCAAATAGTCGATTAGTTAAAATTAATAAAATCTTAAACTCGTGTTGAAACACCCAACAATCCAATTATCAACATTATTCTTATTAATTTAAATAATCTTCCTTGTTTTTAATAAGAAATGTTCTAATCATTGCAGTAAAAGAAAATTTTAACATTTCCAATTCATCAGCGTCTACCATCAATGCAACTATTGACAAATCGTCACCTGTAAATTCATTGATTCTTTTAAGTATTGAATATAGATTTGAATCTTTGTCTTCTTCAAGTTCTTTGCATTTTTTGACTGGGAATATCTCACATTCATCAATATAACCATCTGGATCAAATTCGCAAAGTAGATCGAGTGGAGTAAACTCACCATAATCATCCATTTCTAATAATTCAGCTAAATCATCGATAAAATAACCATCATCAGATTTATGAAGCTCACGATTGCTGTTTTTGTCAGCAAATTTTTTTTCACATTTTTTAACATAATCGAGTTTACTATCTTCATCTGAAAGAGCTGGTTTAACTTCATCTTTTTCAACAAATTTGTCCTTTAATGCCGTTAGTAAAAATTCACTAAACCTTTCTTCATAATCGAGTTCTGGATACTCATATTTAAGATCCACAACATCATCAGAACGATCAAATTTATCTAAATTATATACTTGATACTTAAATTCGCAAATAAGTAATCTTAAAATTTCTTTAATCTCCGCTATTGAGCCAGCTGCTGTGTCCGTGTTGAATTTTTCAGCATCTGTTAGGATCAACTCGTTTATCCGAAAATAAAACTCATCCAAAATTCGCTCTATAACGATTTGAGTGTAGGTTATTTTAGATTTAATTTTATTAAAAATCAGATTTCCCATTATGCGGTGTTTATCTTCTTTAACTCCATATGCTTTTAAATAATTATAAAATCTTTCACCTAAATAGTTAAAAAGGTTACGATTTGTTTTTCTTTCATCTAGTATGTGTGTTTTAAACTGTCCAAATAATGACCTTCTAGGAAAAACAGTACATGTAAAATCTGGAAAATGTTCTAACACCTCTCCACATTGATAAAACCAAATATTTGAAATTTGATGTTTAACAATTATATCATTAATGTTTTTGCATAACTCAAAAAACTCAGAGGGCCCTGAAACTTTTAGTACTTCTTTTTCATATTTAATTTCATCGTCTTCAACCATACCATAAATATAGATGGAGGCTACTAACTCAATTTCTTCATTAGATGGTCTCTCAATAGAATCTAAATGATAATCAAAAAATGGAATATCAGTTTTTCCTTTTTTTACTTTTAGTGGTATTTCGAATGTGTCACCAATTTTTGCATTTTTAAAATAAGATTTATACTCTGCAGGTATATCTTTCATCCTGGTAAGTTTTGGATTAAAGATGTCTTTTGAGTTGTTTACTAAAAAAGTTTTGTTTTTATTACTTAATACATATAAAAACTTAAATGTTGCGGCATTAATGATTTTTTGTCCCATATCAGTGAGTGAAGAAGACATAATAAATGTCTCTTGAAAGGCATTTAACCTATTGTCATTCTCACTTTTTAGATCATCAATATATTTTTCAGGTTTAATAAAAGTGTTTATAACTGATTGCATTACATCTGGTGTAAAATCAATAACAGGCATATAATCTAACACAAACATAAAATTCTTAATATGGATTTTATTCGAATTTATAATAATTGACTTTGGGATTCTGCGAAAACAGTAGGGATCAATATGTGAAAATGGATATTTATCGCAAGGCACAAATATTGTTTTATGATTTTTCTTAATATGTTTTATAACATGATCCAAAATGTCACTAGTTATATTTGTCATAATTTCAATTGAATATTCGGTGGTTTGCAAGTGTTCAAGTGCCTTTAAAAAGGGCAGGGTCTCTTCCTCATAACCAGGGTCTGTTAGAACATGCTTTTTTTCTTCATAAAACGCCTTATATTCAGCATTTAATTCCTCACCATCACAAAGCACATTTATTAAAATAGAAAAATTATTTTCTTTTGGGTAAATTGTATATCTCATTTTTTCCTTTTTATATAGAATTTGTAATTTAATGCTTGTAAAGTACATTAAATTCAATGGGATTTTAATTACATAACTTGCCTTTTAAATTTAAGAGCATTATTTATATTATATCATACAAATTGCTATAATAAAAATTTTCTTGTTATTGTTCTTAATATGCAAACTACTATATTAAGTAAAAAATAAACAAATGTAGGTTTTGTTATTACAAAAAAATTGTTTGATATTAAACTCAAAAACATACTCATCCTATCACACATCACAAAAGCTAAAAAACAAAATGGGTTAGCAGGGCTTAGTCTGTTTTTCATGAATACTTTGAGATGAAACCTAATTCTTCTGCATACATATGCCAACAAAAATCAGTTTTTCACTTCTAATTTCAATAATTAGTTTTTATACACATCTTTTGATATACCTATTCAGACGTGAGTTTTGATATATCTAAGAATTCATAAATCATTGTTCCTTTGCAATATTACAGTTAATTCACTGTGCTACATGCTGTTTGCATCAGTAATGCAGGCCATTATTCTAACGCATGGACTCTCAGACAACTCTAGATTTTTCATCACTAAGTCACAATATTCATTATATATAATCTCTGCTTTCTCTATTTCCTTAGATATAAAATCTTTACTGTATTTTTTATTTGCTAAAAGTTCCTCTGCATTCATAAAAAGATAGTCTTTGATTTCATTTAATTTAATTCTCTCGCTTTCTTTTTTTCCGTATGTCCTTTCTTTATATTCATTAATTAGTTTTGATATGTGGTCAAGAGATATCTTAACTACTAAACTAATATATCTTTCAATTTTTTCAATTTTTTTAGCTACTACAAAAAATTTTCTTTTAATGTTAGTACTATTTAGTGAAGTCCGTTTTAGAAGTTCATTAAAACTAATTATGCCATTGTATTTCGAACCTTTGAATGAGATGGCGAACCATTCATTTATAATCTTAACAGCTCGCTTATTTGTTGCATATCCTGCAATTACAAATAAGGTTTCATCACGTTCTAATCCTTTTTCTAATGCAATAATAGGGGCCTCGTTTCTTTTATAACAATAATTTAACTTATCATTTAACCAAAGCACAATAGGGTGTAACTCCCATAAATATTGAGTCCCAGTTATAGATACTAAACACTGTGAATTCTGCAAGGCATTCTCTATAAATGTCTTTATATAATTTCTATCACTAACCAGCTCTAATTTTTCTCTCAAACTAGGCCAAAATTCTGATGGCATGTAACTGCCTAAGGCTTTTTTTAATTCATTTGTTACTTCAATCTCAATGCCCTCACAAATTTTGAGATTGGAAATATTAAGATTTGCTTTGAATTCCATATTATCTGAATTTTCACCAAACATTAATTCTAGTGCAAGTGGTAAACCCAGTTTTACATAATCAACATCTCTAAAAATGCTATGATGATTAACTGTTTTTATTGAAATATCTTGCATAGATTCTGAACGCAATAAATCCTCAAATATTTCAAAATCATCAGCTTTCCTTTGCTCTTTTAGAAATTCTTCAGTAGATAATTTATCCTCAATAGCTTTTGCCGTCGAATTTTCTTGCAATTCTATCATCGATAGGTCGCCATAGTTACCAGAGATCTCACTATTTCTTTTAATAATGCTCTTTAATATTTGCATGTCGTTTAGTATTTCAGACTCTTCAGACACTATAGATATATATCGAATATCAACTGGTTCAGTGTCGCTCGTAAAGTATGTGATATTATTTCTCAGTTTAAAAACTATTAAAGACCATGGAATATCAAAATGAATAATGCGATGACAATTATTATATTGAATTTTTATACCACGTAACACTAAATCAGTAACAACTAAAATTGATATTTGTGAATTTTTTTGTCCAAATTGGTAAACAATATTATTTTGAGCATCATCGCTCATGGTGGTGTCAATTGCTGATATTTCTTTATCGCTTAATTTCAGATCATTTTTTAAATTAGTAACAAGAAACTTTGTTGTCTCATTGAAACTCGTAAATATTACTAGGCGTCTATCGGAGGATTTTGCTGACCATCCATACACTTTTCTTTTAATAATTTCAAGCAACTTGTTATATCGAGAAAATGACGATTTTTCGATACTATCTAAGGACTTTTTTAAGTCAGTTAAACTAGCTATGTCATCGTCAAATCTGGGATCATGGGCATTATTTATCTCATTTAATTTATTTTCTAGATATTTTGCGCAGGCTACAGGACTCGAATATAAAGATTTTTTTATCTCAGTTTTAATTAAGTTTGCTTTGTCATGTGGAATATTTTTACTTGCAACATCAATTTCTAAATGCAAATTTGCTAACTTAGAAAATATCGTCTCCTCAGCTGTGCTAGAATGCGTTGATTCATTAGTAGCTTCATCGTTTAAAAGAGTCAGAGTTGGTTTCTGAATTCTTACGTCTTCTTTAGTGCGATATATACAAAGGTTTCTTACATCCTCCTTGCTTAAATTACACTCTAATATACCTACTTTTGGATCTATTATATTTAAAAGAGATGTTAATATCTCATTTTTACCATCATGAGGGGAGGATGTCAACAATATCAGTGTTTCTGATAGTTTTGCAAATTTCTCTGCAAAGAGCACCTTATCGTCAATTGCATTCTCATAATTAGTTGTATCATGCCTTCTAATAGTGGTTGTGCTTAATGTTATCTGCGTTTGGTTAAACTTAGGGTTTGAGATATTGTGTGCTTCGTCTATAACAATTATATCCCATCTTGATTCGTCAATAAATTTGCTTAAATTGACGTTGTTTTTTATCATATCGTATGAGATTATGGCTTTATCATAGTAGTTAAATGGATTTGCTGTCTTGACTAGTTTGTTTTTAAGATTATTAATACACTCATAATCAATGTTAGTTAATGGAATTGTAAATCTGCTCCAAAACTCTCTTTGTATCTTTTCGAGTTTGCTTCTGATTGTGACTATTAAAATTCTCTGTCCTGCACCTCTTAATAATAATTCACTAATAAGAATGCCAGTCTCAATTATTTTACCAAGCCCAGTTTCATCTGACAAGAGAAGTCTAGTGCGTGGCTTGTTTAATGCTATTTGAGTTGGCAATAATTGATATGTACGAGAATCAATTAAAGCGCGATGTGCTATGTGAATATTATTATCTGCTTGAGTTGTTTTTCTTATATAACTATCTAGAAAAAGTTTAATTTTGCTAAAGTGCGACGAGGTGTCTTCAATAAATGTGACATCCCTAGGGTCCATCTCTTCTATCGTATCTATATTACTAAAGAAATTACAGATTTTACCCCTTAAAAAATCTGACTCGCAAACACAAGTTACAACTCTAACACCCTGTTCATTGGTCGCAACTTCCAATACCTTCCACTCTTCATTGCGAATCACTACTCGCATGCCAGGTGTAAAATTAACACCCTTGTTGTTTTCTTCTGCAGTTTGCAACCTACGTTCCGCGCGATCTTTATTTATTCTATCTTTGAGTGACATTAAACTCCTCTGTAAGTTTTTATAACTTAAATTTTTACTTAACTCTTTAATTTGCTACTCTATTAAATATAGTTTAATAATAATTTAGCTTGTTTAGTTAAATTAAAACAGATTTGCATATTTAACTAATAGAAAAATTTTTAGTTATTTAAATTGACAATATCTGCTATGTTAGGCTAAAAAGGCTATACATCGTCTATAGTCAAATCTGCACAATTTGCAGGTTTCAAAAGCATTTATTCTAAAGAGGCGATGACAACTGCTTCACATATATCAAATATAATTGTGCTATAATAGGATATTTTATGAAGTGCACTTTCGCATCTAAACACATGACTTTTAAACCAACTTATATATACTCTAAAAACTTAACTCAATACTTTAGTTTTGTTTAGTTCTGCCATTTTAGGTTTAAATGCTTTTAGTGATACATTTAGAATATGTGTATTTTATATATTTAACATACTCGGTAAACTAAAAACAAAATATTTTTTTAGAAAATATAAGGTAGTAGGTTTATATCATTATTAAAATTCATGTAAAAACACTAATTACTAGTTAGCATATATTGCAGAGTATCAATTTTAATAAAACCAAAGTCTTGTTAGATAGAGAAATACAGGAATCTATTTATTTATGTCAAACAAATTCAGACAATCTTATAATATATCGTGTTACTAACTAGTTTATAGTTTTCTGAATCTCAACCAAACAGATAATGCTTAGTAACAGTATTTATTCGATTTTAATAGTTAGAAGAATATATTTATACTGAATTATTAAACTGTTTGTTTTTAAGTCTAAAACTTCCTGTTTATGGTATCTATTTCTTATCACCCTGCTTTGACGGCATACCAAAACAAAGAGTTTTATTGATATGTTTATCAAAAATTAAACCAGCAAACTTAACAGTTATACTACTAATAATATTGGAATTTAGTAGTTGAAAAAAATCAAGATTTATTCTAATTCTTATTAATACTAAACTCGGGTAGTATTATATCATAATATACACATTCCACAAAATTATTATTAGTAATTGCAGAAAATAAGAATAGGAAATTATGCTTAAATTCATTAATATAGTGATAGCCTACTTCAATAGACAAGTCTCTAAAATGAAAATTTTAATTTTGCGAAGTAAAATATGCACATGATTTTATATTAGTATTTTCAAACTTAAATAGACAACAATATCACTATTTAAAAACCAAAAAGAATTTTATGATGCTGCATGTGCTATTAGAAAATTTAACACAAAAATTTTAAAATTCCCAAATTTGCAAATTTATAACAAAGGATTTTTTAATAATCCATTAGCTGGGAATTTAAAATCTAACATCTAAAACCAGCACATGGCGGGTATGTTATTATTTTCTTCTTTTAATTTGTAAATTAGACTGTAATTTCGGTGAAATTATTATTGTGGCAATCTTAATCTGCATCGAATTGTACACAAATTGCAGCGTCATTTACAACATAAATAGAATTACTTAGTCACAGGTTATGTCTTTATGCATTTATTCATTATGTGCAGTATATGTAATCAATCTTAATTATCCATTAAAACCATATCCACTAATCATCCAGATTTTCTTAAGTTTTTTTCAGTTGCTATAATACACTCTCTCATTGCAATCTGGTAATATAAAGCAAGGTCACTATTTAAAAGTGACCTTGCCGAGTTATAAATTATGATTAGCAATCTAGTTAAGAGCTAACTATTATCTTTTTTACGCTTAATCATAATCTTTAATAACACTATTCCAAAGAGAACTGCTGCTATTGCTACAACAGCCCAAATCCAATTGATATTTGTAGTGTGATCTATGGTATAATAATATGTATATGTTGTCGATTCATGATTTTCATCCCCTAAATAGGTAACTTCAACTTTGTACGTACCAGGATCTGTAGGTATCACTTCATAGACTTTTCCATTATCAGATGTAAATTGCATTCTAATCTTTCCAGAAGCTATCTGGCCACCTGAATATGAATAAACTTGCATCATTTCTTCACTAAGTTCATCACCTTGTGAACTATCTATTATGATATAAGTAAGTGCTTTTTTTACAGTTAAATCAATTTTGCCTGTTGACTTGTAGTAATTTGGATCACTAGGTGTAAACTCCCATTCATATTTATTCGTACCAACTATTAGATTGCTTCCTTCTGTAAAACTAGCACTACCCTCAGCTGTCATAACTGTGATCCTAGGCATTACTTGGCCTACTCTTAAATTGTCAATATTGTCAATACTCAAATCCTTGTCTGTTATGTTTAGATAAGACCTTGTGATTGTCATTGTTGCACTTAAGACCAAATCCTCATAGTTAGCTTTTGTTACAGTTGCAGTGAGAGTATATGAACCAGGTAATATAAATGCGTTCTGCATAGAAAATTGTACTGTTGAATCTTCAACCTCATTTATTAATTCAAGTGTATGAATTGTTCCATTATATGGAACCACTATATCTTCAAACTTTATACCTGAAGTAATTTTAGCTGGTATGATTTTAAAATTTTCATTACTTTTCTCTATATAATAATTAGCAGAATCCTTGCCTGAAATTGATTGAATTAAAACATTAAACCCACTAGGCGTTGCGTCACGTATATTGCCTGTATACTGAAGATCTAATTTTACTTCATCTGAATTTATTATACAACCCTCCTTAGGTATAGCTAGAACAGACTTATCATCATTTGCATATATATTTTCGGTATACGAGTATTCAAATTCAATTAATCGTTTGTCAATAACATATAGCGCAAATTGACTACCCATACCAGTTATTAGTTGTTCTGTAAAATTATCAATTCCGTTTTGTGATATAATATTAAAATCACCGAGTTGTATGGGATATGTGCCTGCATTTACTGCATAACCATTTCCTATCACAAAAGATCCTTGCGTTATTGCTGTATCAGGTAATACCAAACTGTCTCCATTAATATCTTGGGTTACATAATTAATATCCGAAATATTCGCCTGCATTCCATCATAAACCTTTGTTTTTATTTGTGAAACTCTTATATATACTGACATAGGTCTTATTTCAATATTTCTTGTGAATACTCGGGAATTTTCGCTGTAGTTGTCACCATCTGAGCGTGGTTTATATGTAGCTTTAACATCATATTCACCTACGTCAACTGGCGGAATTGAAACCCAAGCGCTATCTCCCTCGCCATACTTCCTATATGTGTATTCCATCTCTCCATATGCATATAGACCATTTTCTTTTATATATGGCCAGGCTTTTTTAGATTCAACGGCTACTCCTGTATAATAATAAACCTCGTTGAGTTTGCTATTCGCATTAACAAAGACAATCTCAGGCGTAATATTTCTAATGTTTATATAACCTGCTTTAGTGCTGCCATTATAATTGCTATTATCATCAAAAACAAGTGTAACATTTACAGTGTATCTGCCTGAACTAACTATCGTATATGTGCCATTATCTTCTTTTTTTGCCCCAGTTAGCAATATAATATATTGCTTTGGTGTGGGAATTGTTACATCATGTGCCGCTTTAGTAATCGTTATCAGACTTATTATTACATCATCATTGATAACCTCGTCATAATCAAATGATACTTCTTGAAATGTTATAATTGGACTAAATTTTGATATTGTTATTGCTTTTGAAAAGGGGGCTGTCGTAGTCTTATAGTTATTATCATCTGGCGTAAATACAACCTGTATTGAATAATCTCCAGCATTCACTGGTATTGATTCACTATATTCGTCCGTGCCATCAGCTAAATATGTTACTATTATTGCCTTGTTTTTTATCTGAAGATTATTATCTAGTTTACTTAGTGCATAGATATTATCTTTTGCATTGTAATTAATTGCATTTCCAGAGTAATAATATTTTTTATTTTCCTCAACCAATTTTATTATAACTTCAATTTGATTAATTGTAATAATATTATCAAACCATTTTGACCAACTTTCATAATTATCATTATCACCAGCTGTATATGTTACTAACATATCATAGCTACCTGCATCAACTGGCTTTTCTTCTTTTTCGGCTGTGGTTCCTTTTGTTCTGTATTTGTATGTGAATTTTCCATCAATTGTGGAACCACCAGACATGCCAGAATATTCAACTATTGGTATATTTTCTGGACTTTTACCAGAATAATCAACTGTTATAGGAGAAGGGCTCGAAATATCTTCTTTGAAAGAATATGGTGTTATTCTTAAATAGCTTGGGAAGATAATTGTGCATTCCTTATAATTATAACCATCACCATTAAATGTTACTTTAATATCATAGTATCCTACATTTGTAGGTTGAGTAAGACTAAAACCCTCTCCTGCAAACTCTCTATATTCCAACGTAACTGTATTATTTTTCAAATCATACCCATAGAATGGAATAAGACGAGTGTTCATGTCTACTACTAAACTATATCCTCCATATGAAACTTCCGTATAATCCATACTGATCCCAGGTGCAGCGGGTTTTACTTCTAACAAGTCTGGAAACTCTTTATTAGACACAATATCGTATACAGAATCAGAATCTGGTACAAATGTAATGAAAATATTATACACGCCTACTTGCAATACATTAGTAATGTCAAGAAAACTGCCCTCTGCTCCACTCTTAAATTTGATTTCATATTTGCCCTTTGGTTCCTGATTAACGCCCTCTGGTGCGCTTGTATTAATATAACCTTCAATCAACGATTGCGGGAAGCTAAGTCCAGTAAAATCTAAATAAACTTTTATTCCGTCATTAAACGAAATTATTGGTATTGCCAGTGCCATCTGCATAATATTGTTTTTAATAACTGTAGTTGTTTCATAATTCTTATAAGTATCAGTATTGTTTATAGGTGTGAATGTTATTTTTACTGCTACAGAACCCGTTGCTATTAATGTAAATTCAGACCACGTTAACCATTGATATGATTCATCACCAGTTATAGAATTTGCATACATGTAGGTAAAAATTCCATCATTCGATAACGTAGCATTGGTATATCCATATGCATTAGCAAGAATTTCTGGTTCATTTTCTTGACCTATTTCTATAGTCAGTCCGTTGTAAGCCGCAGAAATTAAAACACTTCTTTTTGTAATTGTAACACTAGCTGTATTGTTTGTACCAAGCGTAAATGTATAATTATTACTACCGGTGCCTTCTAGATTAATAGTTATGTTGCATGTTGCACCCACAACACTATGAGTATCAAAATTGTAGAGTATAACTGGTAATACTATTCCTTTTGCGGGATTTATCCTACCGTTTTGTGTGTCATAATCATTATATTCCCAAACATTAATACCTGTTTTATTATTGTTATCACTATATACTAATGCAAGTGTTACTATTTCATTAGCGTCGTCTCTTAGGTAACCAATTGTATCACCATATGTTTTAAATAATGTTGTATAATTTAGTTCTACCTTAATTTCCTTTTTTTCGACAGTTAGTGTGCCTGGTTCATATTTAAGTGTGTAATTACCAAAATCAATCGTAGTACTACTAAGGTTTAATTTATAATTAACATTTACTTGATATTCAAAATTTATATTATAATCGGAAACGATGCCAGTAAATAACGATTTGAGTGTGTTTATATCTGTTTCATCGTTTATTGTGTCAACCTTAGTTACATTATAATCTTCATTGAATTCAAAATCCGTATAGCCTAGTTCTAATTTATCACCATAGGTTATAGTTATATCCTTATGTTTAACAATTACAGGAGTCTTTTCTATGTATAATGTTACCTCTTTAGAGACACCAAAATAATTTACTTCTATTTTATTATCCAAACCTTGCTCTTCTATAACATAATCATCACAAGTTATAGTCAAATTAACTACACCAGCTTTATTAAATGTTATGGAATAGATACCTCCATCTATGTCGCCAATATTTACACAGTCATTATCAGCTTGAAGATTGTACACTTTATTTCCACTTTCAAATTTAGCTTCAAAATCATAATGGCCTACTGAATAATATTGCGTTATAATATCTTGTACGTTGATTATTGATTCGCGCTTAAACGTTATCTTTGTTATTTCACTTTGAGATACGCTTGTGTAATTTGGATTTAAACTCTCATATGCATATAAAACAACTGCTCCAGTTGCATAAGTGCTAGGTGTTATTTGAGTAACTTTTACCGTTATAGTGACCTCTGTTAGTCTATTAAGGATGCCATCATAGCTGCCACTAAGTTCTTTTAAATTGCTCGACACAGTTGTATACTCAACTATTTTTAGGTTTCCCGAATCAACACTAGCTATATTGGAATTTGATGAAGAAGCCGATATTGCTACAGGGTTAAACGAATTAACAGTTACATACTCTATAGCAGTAGTGTATAATTTGATAATAATCTCAGTTCCACTATTGCCTTGATTGGATTTTGCAGTATATTCGTTTTTGCCATCAATTTTTTTGATGTTTGTTCCATCAGCAGCAATTTCTACGTAGTATAATTTTTGATTTGCTTTATTTACTTTTAAATATGACGTCTTTATTAAACACCCTGTCTCACTAGGCGTGCCTATATAATTTTTCAAGTCACTCGGCACAAAGTATACAGCCCATTCTCTTCCAATCTCATTTCCACTACCATCCGCAACTGTAGGATAATTAATATTCGCAATGCCTTTGTTTTGCATGTCTGCAACATACCACATCCAATTTCCTTGAATTATAACAGCGTTATGTGGGTTTTTCACAGAATTATTATTATCATCTGGATTTAATATAAATGTAGCATTTGCTAGCGGCTCACCATATGTTATTGGATTTGATTTGATATATGGAACATCAGTTGCAAGAGTTGGTGACGCTTTCTTTATAGTAACATTTTTGTTTCCAATATATGCTATATTGTAATTATCTAAATCCTCTGGTATGTATCGAATTGTAAATTCATGTGTGCCAGCATCGTTAATTGCATCTAAAACTGTGGTCCCACCACTTTTAAACCACACAAAATATCCTGTGGTCATGTTTGGTGCTCCTGTTGCTAATGAAATATTACTAGCACTATAGTAGCGGCCGCTTTGTATTGTGTTGCTTGCTGAATCAATATAAGATGCAACTAAATCTATAGAATTATCTGTATTTATACTCTGTCCGTATGTCAATTCACTTATAATGATATGTTCATCTTTTAAATTTTGGGCAGGGTTCGCTTTAGATACAACTATATATAATTGTTTCACTGTGAAATCATCATAGTATTCAGGATGGGAAGATGGTACAAACTCTAAAGTATACTCGACACTCGAATCTGAAACAAGTGGTATATCGTCCGTATAATCATCCTTATATACAGGTGAACCTTTATATAAGTACCAGCTGCCGTCTACTACTTCAGCAGTATTTTTATTTTCAACAAGATAATTTGGTCCGATTATTGACATTATAACATTCAGCGATTCACCATATGTGATTTTATTTATAATGTCCCACTTATTATATTTATCATTTTTATGAGCATCATCAACTATTTGTAACTGTCCCTTATTAATCTTTATTTTGCCTGCTGGCAGCACTAAAGTAACATTATTATATTTTTCTAGATATTTGGGTGTAAATATAAATTCGTATTCTGCTGTATTTACACCAGGTGTCAAAACCGTATTTGGAAGGGCCCATTTAAATGAACCAACTACTTCTACCCCATTGCATAATGGTTTATATTCTTTGGAATATGAATCACATTTAGCTTCTAACGTTTCATTATAATCTATTGTTAACTCTTTTATCTCATTACCCAAACTAGGTGTTGCTTTTTGTATGACAAATTTAATAACAGAGGTCATGCCTACAATTTCATTAGTCTCATTATTGGTAATTACTGCTTTGAAATAATATGTCCCAGGGTCTGAGTATGGCGATTTTTCTGTGGCTATCAAATCAGATGAGATAACGCCATAATAATTTGTTACTGTATAGTTATTCATGTCTACTGCATACGGCCCTAAATTAACTGCGCTGGTTGCATTCTGAGGAGTATATGTATACAGATTATCAGCGATTGTGCCAGTTAATGAAATTTGAGAATAACCTGGTGTAAATGATAACACATCAGGATTTTGATATGTTATTTCACTTGGTGGTTTAACTTTTATAGTTAGGTTTTTATGGGTATTTGGCACAGTAACATTATTCCTGTTTTGATCATTATTCCATCCTGTAAAATAATAGTTATCCTTTAAATTTGCAGTTGCAGTTAGTGAAACGTTAAAATCCGTAAGAGCACTACCAGTGAACTTATCTGTATATGAATAGTCATTAAAGGCAACAGAAGGTATTTTTAAGTCAATTTCAGAGCCCACTGAACCACTACCTTTAGGATCATAAATTTGTGTCCAATTAATCACAGTTCCATAAGATATCCAAATATCCTTAATATAGTGCTTTGCCCCATTTTCTGTAGAGTCAGTTGACGCGGTACCATTACCAGTATTTTTTGAGTAACCACTGTATGTCATAGAAAATCCAGATTTATACGCTGTTAAATTAGTTTCACCTGTTTCATACCAGTTATGTTCAGAGTAAGGGTTTGTTGGAGCGGTCAATACTTTGTTAAATACTTTAAATTGACTTAACATAGTTTTAGTATTCCCAGTACCAAACCAAATATCAATTTCTGAGATTATAACTAAATTTATACTTAATCGCTCTGTTTCCACTGCTTTTTTAAAATCTCCGTCATAATTAAAATTAAACTCGTAGTCTCTTACCACTTCTGGATTGTAATCATAAGTATTATCTGGACCTATTTGAGAAAGAATTGAAATAGGTGCAGCTAAATTTAAATCCGACAAAGTAAACGGGCCGCGAGTTTCAGCCTTGGCTTGCTTTGTTTCAAACAGAGTATTTTCTAAACCAGCTGAGTTAAACACGTTGTTAATCGCAGTATTTATACTATAATGATAAAAAATAATTATAAAACTAAAGAGAATAGTTAATATTAAAAATAACATTAAATATTTTAGTATATTTTTTTTATGAGTATTCTGAGCCTTACTGTTAGTAGGTTTAGATAAAATAAATGTAGATATATTCATAATTGTCTCCTAAAAAGGTTCTTAAATTATTTGGTTTAGTATTGTCTGTTTAAAAAGTAGAGGAAATAATTCATAGCAGCCAACAACAAACAACGTAACTATTTAATTTGGAAATTTAAATGCACTAATATAATACTCATTATTTAAGAATTTTATATTATATTTTAAACTGAACTTTTATCTTAGTGAAGATCTCTTTTTTAAACTCAATAAAGTCATGATTAGCAAAAACAACAATAAAAGGATTCCACCCACAATGTATGGCCATATTATGGGTTTGGGTTTTATAATTAATTCTCGCTCGATGACCTGTCCAGATATATACTCATCACCTTCAACTTTTATTACCATTGTGTATGTACCAGCCGAAGTAGGCATTGAATCGTACTCAACGCCATCTACACTTCTATATAAAACACGCGGTTTTACTATATATTCCATATCACCAATATAAACTTTAATTTCCAGTGATTCAAATGAACCTTCCGTTTGCTCTAAGTTGCCATCTATCTTAACGTCAGTTGGTGCTTTGTCAACTGTTAATAAAACCTGGCCTCTATCAATGGAATAATGTACCTCGTCATCAGGTGTAAATGTCCATTTGTATAATTTGGTTCCTGGTTCTAATATTTGACCAGCATCTAGTGAAATTGATCCTTTGGCTAATGTGCTAATGACAGGTAGCCCGTTCCCATAATACAATTTTTCTGTTGGAGGAATAGGAACAACATTTAATTTGCCTTTGGTAATCACTAATTTAGCAGTCAAAATATCTTCATGATAATTGCTTTTAGTAACAACAGCTTCTATGAGATATTCGCCAACTTCTACGTAAGTTGTCGCAGGCTCATGTGTAAAACTATCCCCAGATTGAACTACATGATAATATACAACACTAGCACCAGCTTCTTTACTCGCTAATGTTAATTCATGACTTTCACCATCATACCCGATTTCTTTTACATCACCAGGAGCTAGACCAAAAGTATTTTCTGTCATATACGCTTTTTTAATTTCGTATTTTTTTGTTGCAATAAAATCAACGTGTAGTTTATAATTAGAAGCTGAAGAAATTGAAATCGTAACTATAAATTCTCCGCTGTTAACATTATTGCCTTCAATATTTTTAAGCAACTTTACATCACTATCAACTTCAGATCCGGCTAATTCGTTTTTATTAATATAGATCTCTGGCAATTTTGCACTCCCATCATAAACATAACTTGTGTCTTCAAATGTAGGAGTAATTTCACGTTTTGTTATAACAAAATCAACTGAAACAGAATGCATCGATATCACGTAATTTGGACCATAACTGATAGATCCTTGACTTATCTTGTAGCTGCCTACAGATTTTGATCCGTCCGCAACGATTAGATGTCCACTTACAACTGCATCCTCAAAAGGTTTATTATCTCCATCAAAGTTGAAAGCAATTTCTTCTCCTGTCAAAGGTTGTGCATCATAAATTTTTGACTGATTTGAGTTAGGAACAATAATTATGGTTTTAGGTGTTATAGTATATTTTGCATTAAATACGCTTGACTCACAACTAGCAAAATGATCATCCGATCCTTCCGTATAAATTATTTTAACAGAATAAACACCAACATTTATAGGGGCTGTAGAAGTCCATGTAGAACCATCTAATGAGTATTTTAATGTAAGAACACCTGTTAATTCACCATTTGCACTATTAAGATCACTAACATATACAGAGTCAACTGCATCTTTATTATTGCTATTATCGAGCATTATATATGATAATGGTAATGACTCACTAGCAGCATTATATATTCTACTATAACTATTAATTATGAATTCTGGTTCTGGATTCAATATCCTCAAAATTCTCTCAAAAACGTTTGAATAGCGTATATATGTTAAAGATTCGTCCTGCTCTACCTCAATAAGCACATCATACCAACCACTAGCTGATGGTGTGGCAATAGACCATTCAGGATCTTCAGCACCATTTAATCTGTATTTTATCGTCACCACTGTAAAATCCACTGGCTTACCATCAGGCTTTAGTATTGTTGGTTTCGCCTCATCAACAGGCACACCTTGATACTTATCTTCTCTGAATGTTAAGGTTACACTTAAATTACCATTTATAATTTCAAAGATTCCACTATATTCTGCTTCTGCATTAGTGTAATTTTCAGTAGAGGCCGCCTTAAATTCAATCTTTATATTATACTTTGCAATGTCTTTTGGAGTAGTTGTAACCCATTCATCCGTAGTTCCAAACTTTTGGTAATAAATTGTGAATGCGCCTTTTGGCTTTTCATTTCCAATACCCTTTACAGAATATCTCGTGAATGCTTGGTTTTGTGCGTTGTATGGCAGCTTCGTTGTTGTGTATGAAATTGTAGGTTTAATCTTTTT
>JAIRKT010000123.1 GCA_031259965.1 Christensenellaceae bacterium
AATCTCCCTGATTTTTTAGACAACAATATAATTGGTAGAGTTTATGGTAAAGAATATGAATAATAAAACTAAACAAAAAATAACAATTGGTTTTGATATAGGTACCACAAGTGTGGGGTACAGCTTATAACTATTGTATAAAATTTTAAAACTGCATAGTCGTGAAAATAAATTGAAAGCTAATTTTTTTTATTTAGTTACGGTGTAAATGATAATCACGATGGGTAGAGAGTCTATGTTCACGTAAATATCTTAAAGCCATAGTGTGCCTTTCAATTCAATTGTAATAAAAAGATAAAGTGAGGAAAAGAATGACTGCAAAAACATACCAAGTAATGTTAGTGAGGTTTCCTTTTCATATAGGAGTAGAACTATCTGGTACAAACACACTAGCTTGGATATCAGGATTGATGCAAGTGAAATAACCATAGACAGAAATGCCACCATAAACAATTATGGGTTGAGTGTTTGGGGTTTTAATTTGAAGATGTTCAATATGCAAAAAATTGATAGTAATCGCATATATCAAATATAAAATGGGAAAAATCATTGTAATAGGAATAATTTTACCAAATTTTCATGGCTGATATTGACGTTTAGATTTACAAAAAAAAATAAAAAAAATTAAAACTATGACTGGTGTCACCACATGAAATAAAATTGTTTTAATTCAACCTCATGACGAAAATTCTTTACCAAAGCCCATGTTTATCATGCCTGATGAATGGTTTAAAATCATAAATGGAGCTAATAAAAAATCGGCAATGATAAAAGTGACACTAATATAAGTGAAAGTCATAGTTATTAATGAACTGGTTTTCAAAAATTTAAACTTATAATTTAATAAGAAAATGATAAAGAAAATTGCTACTCATAAATTAGATAATTCTGTGAAATGATGCATGGTACCAAATCAAATTTTTTGCCATAGATGAGGAAAAATTTCTGTTTCACTATTACTATAATGAATAGAGAGCACCGTTAAAATAACTTCCAAACCAGCAATTATTAAACCAATTACACAGATTGTTTTTAGTTGTTTGTTTTTACCAGTTCATGGAGTACAATTTGTCCTTAAAATATTGTAATTAAACTTATGTTTTTTGATTGGTAATTGAAGTGTTGGTATGTAATGAGTTAATCAAAAACATAAAGATATCAAAGCAAAGCACAAAATTAAACTAGGAAAAATATAATTGATGCCATAATCGATGATAGTGGAAATCATTGCCGTTTTATTACCATCAATATCGGCTTCTAAAAAAGCACCAAATAATCCCGAAACTATTCAAATTGTGAATATTAAAATAACGAGTAAGAATGTACTCATACTAATAATTAAAAATATGGACGATCATCATTGCTTATTAAAACGGTGAGGAATAAATCTAAAAATTAGAATACCTAGTATAAATGCTGCAATGAAAAATTGTATTATTGCAAACATGGTAATATATTCCATGGCATTAACTGCTGATCAATCATTAAAAAAATAAATGATACCAAGACTTGTATAAGGTGAATAACTACCTGTCACATTAGGGAAAGATAAAATACCAACAATGATTGCTAAAATAATGGCAATTGGTAAGCCAAATTTAATTAGTCTTTTTTTATGTTTTACTTTCACCTTATGATTTTAACCGAATAAAATGTTACGTTATCTAAAAAAGAAAATAATGAGATTTATTTTATAAATAAAACCATTATGTCATAATGTCAAATGTGTCAAATAGAATGAAATATAAAAAATTAAGTATTGCCGCTGAATCTCTTTTAGAGTTATTGATTGAACGATATAAAACTATTATTACTATGAAACATGAAGCTGAAATTGAAAATAACAATGTAAAAGAAATTCATAAAACACAAAAAATGAAATTTATTGAAAAAACATTTTAGGATTTTTATGACGAAGACTATTTAGAATTAGAAAAGTGGAAATATCTTAAACGATTAAATGAAAATAAAAAAGATAAAAATTTTGAGCCTTCAGATTTTTGAATCACTTCTCGAGGTTTGTGTTATGAAAAAATTATTGAGCGCAGAGAATTTAGACGCAATAATTTTCTTATTCCTTTATTTTCTGTAATCGTTTCTTCGACTTCAATTATTATAGCTATTGTCGCATTACTACACAAATAATAGGGTTACTTAATATGAATGGAAAATTTAATTACCTCTAATCTTTTAAGATTTAGTAGTTACTATGTATAAAATTAAAATAAAATTTTTCTCTTTAAATTAAAAGTCGGGTGATTTTAATAACAAAGTTTTCGTCCTATCATGTTTAGATAAATTAAAATACCCATTCTAAAGAATTAGTAAAATATTCAATAAGAGTATTTTTTATTAGCATATTAGCAAATACCTCTTGACAAAGTTATATAGTAAACTATATAATTTGTCTCGCTACTTACCGAAAAGTGGGTAGTGCAAGTTCTTTGAAAACTAAATAGAATCCGTCAATTTTTAAGAGTTTGATCCTGGCTCAGGATTAACGCTAGCGGTATGCCTAATACATGCAAGTCGAGCGGCCAG
>JAIRKT010000124.1 GCA_031259965.1 Christensenellaceae bacterium
AAATCCTAATTTCATAGCATGCAAAAAATTCCCAGAATTCCCATGGATTTCATAGCACAAAATCGCCTAATCCTGAGGTTAGGTCAGCAAATATTTCTAATTTTCACCACGCTCATAATGGCATGTGGTGCTGGAAAAACTTTAGTAGCTCTTCATATAGCAAAGAAACTTGCAAATGATGCTTTTCTAGTACTATATTGTGTTCCATCGATATCACTTGAATCTCAGATACTAAATGAATGGTATAATCAATCTGAATATGGAGAGTTAAATGGTATATGTGTATGCTCAGACAAATCTGCGTCTAAATCTACAGTAAGAGTTAATAGTGATTTAGAGGATATTCCAATATATACTACACTTGATCTAGCAATGCCAGCATCAACTGATGCAAAAACTGTATACGAAAATTATCTAAAAGGAAAAGATAACAAACTAACAGTAATATTTACAACATATCAATCAATAGATGTCATAACAGAAGCTCAAAATATGGGTCTCCCTAGATTTGATTTAATCATATGTGATGAAGCACATAGAACTACTGGAATTGGAGAAAAGCAAACCAAAGATAGTGAATCAAAATTTCTTAAGGTGCACAAAAACTCAAATGTGGATGCAAAACTCAGACTATATATGACAGCAACACCTAAAATATTACATATGGTAGAAGGAACAAAACAAAGTAAAACAGACATTATAAACCAGGAAGAGGATAGCGTTGAAACAACATTAAAGAAAAAAACAAGTGTGAAGAATATTACCTTGTATTCAATGAGTGATGTTAAAACTTATGGTGATGAGGTATATAAATTTCAATTTGCCGATGCAGTGAAGATAAAGAGATTAACAAGCTACAAAGTAGTAGTTTTAACGATAAATGAAGACGTAATACCATATGAAAAGATTAGAAACTTTTTAAAACGAGAACATAGTAACGACAAAACTATAAATAAAACGCAATATGAATTAGAACTAGGCACATCTGCTAGGTTACTAGGTTGCATAAACGCATTATCTAAAAACTTCATAAACGATGAATATATTAAGAGCATTGATCCTGGCTTCATGAAAAGAGCACTGGCCTTTTGTCAAAACATAGCAACCTCTAAAATTGTTACTAAAGCGTTAAACGAACTAAGCGAAGAATTTATATTAAAGAGCGCACCTGACCCACTAACGTCCGTGATCTGTAAGCACATAGACGGCGGAATGCGATCGACAGAGCGTGATCAACTACTTAGTTGGTTAAAGGGCAGTGAAGACGATGACAAATGTAAAATATTATCAAACGTTAGATGTTTAACAGAAGGAATAGATGTGCCAGCATTAGACGCTATAATATTCTTGGCTGGAAAAGAATCAATAATTGACATTGTGCAGGCTGTTGGTCGAGTTATGAGAAAATCACCACACAAAAAATTTGGTTATATTATAATCCCAATAATAGTTCCTAGTTTTCTGAGTGCTACAGTTGCATTAGATCAAAGCAAGGTACACAAGAAAACATGGGAAGTTGTAAATGTGCTTAGATCTCATGATCCTAGAATTGACATAATGCTTCTTGGAAATGTATATAACAAAAAAGATTTTAACAGAGAAATTATAATAGGAGGGCCAAAACAACCACATAGGGAACTGACAGAGGCTCAGCAAGAAAATTTCTCTGAAAACCTATTTAATCAAATTAAAGACTATGATAAATTAATAAAGGGGAGGCTCGTTGATAAGGTAGGTGCACAAATTCTTTGGGATAGTTGGACTAATAACATAATGCAAATTGCAAACAAGCATATAGACAAACTTACTGAATTATTTGAAACTCAAGATTACAAAGAATTATTTGAAGATTTTATTAAGAGATTATCAAATAACGCAAACAATGTAAATTTAACAAAAAAATCTGTTATTGAAATGCTAGCCCAACACAAAATAACTGAACCTATTTTTGACGCACTTTTTAATGACTATGAATTTGCTAAAAACAATCCCATATCAATTGAATTGGATGCATTTTTAAGTCAGATAGTAGAAGGTGTAGAACTTTCAGATTCTGAAGACCTCAAAGATTTTTATGATAATATAAAATCGCTTGCATCAGACATTGATGACCCAAAAGACAGACAAACGTTAATAGTAGCATTATACAATTCTTTCTTCAAAAAAGCATTTCCTGAGACAACTAACAATCTAGGAATTGTATACACACCGATTCCAATAGTAGATTTCATAATAAGGTCTACAGAGGATGTTTTGAGGGCAGAATTCGGAATGAGTTTAGCAGATGAGGGTGTTAATATAATAGATCCATTTACAGGCACAGGCACATTTGTAATCAGGCTTTTACAAAGTGGTATAATTAAAGATGAGGATTTAGAGAGAAAATACACAAAAGAAATATATGCAAACGAAATAGTTTTACTTGCATATTACATAGCATCCGTTAACATTGAAAATGAATATTATTTGAAAACTAGAGCTCAGGAATACAAGGAATTTGAAGGGATATGTTTAACAGACACTTTTGAGATGGGAGGAGAACGTGGCCAAACAAGTATGGGCGTGTCTGGAAATGCAAAGCGACTAATTAATCAAAAGAATGCCGATATAAGAGTGATAATAAGCAATCCACCATATGCAGTGCATGGTAATAAAGATGAATTTTCTAAAACTATAACATATGAAAAGCTAGATGCACGTATTAAAGAGAATTACGTAAATGGTAGTAAGTCTAAAAATACTAAATCCCTTTATGATAGTTACATAAAGGCGTTTAGGTGGGCTACTGACAGAATAGATGATAAAGATGGTATTATAGCATATGTAACTAATGGAAGTTGGCTTAGAGCTTCTTGTTGTGATGCATTGAGAAAATCCTTTGCGAAAGAATTTTACAAGATATATGTATATGATTTAAGAGGAGATCTCAGAAACAAAGGAGAATTAGCACGGAAAGAAGGTGAAAATGTCTTTGGTGAGGGGTCAAGAGCACCTATTACCATTACTTTATTAATTAAGAAAAAAGGATATAATGGAAATGCTCAAATTCATTATTGCGATATAGGAGATTATTTAAAAAAAAAAGCAAAATTTAATGCATTAGCAGATGCTAGGTCATTTTTGTCAGACACTATGCCAGAGATGGTTATATTGAATCCAAATGAGCATTGGGATTGGCTAAAAGAGCGAAAGCCAGCATTTAAAGAATTCTATCCATTAGCTCCAAACAAAGCAAGCAAATTCATGGGAGATGCTAATAGTATATTTGCAGCATTTACATTAGGTATTACTTCTAGTAGAAACGATTGGGTGCTAGCTTATTTTAAAAATAGTTTAGAAACCAAAATGCGAACGATAATTGATTACTATAACAAGCAGGTAGATTTAGGTGTGATTAATAAAAAAGATGAAAATATTAATTGGGATGACGTTTTAACAAGATGTGCAAAGCAAAATAAAAAGGTTTTATACGATGTTAAAGACATGCGTCTTTATACATATAGACCTTTTTGCAAAAATCTGCTTTACTTTTCTCAAATTTTCAATCATCGCACTACAATGTTTAAATCATTATTTCCAACACCAGACACCAAAAATCTCATAATATCTATGTCAGGGATTAGCGCCAAAAGTAATTTTTCAGTTCTAATATCTGATCAAATTGTTGATTATTACCTGTTGGAAAAAACAAGATGTTTTCCGCGTTTCTTTTATACAAATATAGATAATATGAATTTAAAAACTCAACAGCTAGATCTCTTCTTTAATGCAAGTGAATATGAAAATGGTATCGAAAAACACGATGGAATTAGTGACTATTTTCTAAATCTTACTAAGAATAAATATAATGAGGATATTTCAAAAGATGATATTTTCTATTATGTTTATGGAATATTACATAATAGAAATTATACTACAGCTTTCAAGGATGACTTGCAAATCGCACTGCCACGCATTCCCTTAGTTGACTCTTTAGTGGATTTTAAGACATATGTAAAGGCAGGCAGGGAATTAGCAAGCCTACATTTAAATTACGAAAATCTCAAACCACTTGATACAATAAAAGTTGAAGGAATCCTTTCCAATCTAAAAGTTACTAAAATGGATTTTGCATTAAAACCTGGCACAAACGTAAAAGACAAGAGCACAATAGTGTTTAATAAATACATTAAAATAACTAATATACCAGAAAAAGCACATGATTACGTTTTAAATGGGAGAAGTGCAATTGGTAATATTATGGAGCATTACCAAATAAAAACTAACAAAGATAATGGAATTTGTCAAGATCCAAATGAGTGGTGTGATGAAGTTAATAATCCTATGTATATTTTAGATCTGCTCTTGTCTGTTATCACTCTTAGTGTTAAGACTATGGAGATTGCAGATAGTCTACCTGTCCTTGATTTATCGGAATCTAATGTGTTTCCACTAATGGATGTAAATTATGATGATTAGTGTTAACTTAAGTTTAAAGCTTTTTGCTATTGCAAAGGTATGATTAAAAGTGTTGATAATATGATTAATGCCTAGTAAATTGTAGCAGTTAAGTTTATATTAGAGGTTAAAAAGTAAAAATCGTATCATTAAAAACTGGCCTGTTAAAACTGAAATTTTGCTTTTTTTTAACCTTAATATTAGGCATTATGTGCAGTTTAGGTGTACAGCCCCTATCTATGATTATATTGCAAAAGTATTTTGCACAATAAAACATCTCTAAAAATTTCAAACATTTTAATCGAAACAACTCAATAAAACACGAGTTTTTTGATTTAATTCTAGCAAAAGGCAAATTTTTAATGAGATCTATAGGAATATGCAGGATGAAAATTAAAACTGACAAGAAAAACGTCATTACAATTTAAAAAACTAACTTGACTATAAATTCCGAAGAGGTGTGGATTTAAAAAATAAAAGCTTTTATAACTTTTAGCAGAAATGTACTAAATGGGGACGTAAACAGATTTAGCTATTGACAACATGCGAAAAAAACTATATAATTAGCTATTAAAATTGCAGAAATATTTTTTAAATGCAAATGAGATCGCAGAAGGTATTTATAATTTTCTGATAACAGTTATGAATACAAAAAATTTGGAAGAATGTTGTTTTCAAAACAATCAGAATTTGTTTGCTTATCCAATGGTTACACACAAATTTGGTGATCTACTAAAAGCATTAAATAATTTAATTGTAAGTTTGCCGTGCCATTAAATATCTAAAAACATCTCGAAGGAGGCGTTTAGTATGATTCTCGACTTAAAAAAAACAGGGGCTTTCTTGGGTTTTCTAATCATCATAGTAATATCAGCGATTGTACTGATCAGTTGCAACCCAACGCAGGCACAAAAAGAAGATGCATTTAATACGTATGGAAAAACTAATGCATACAATAAATTAGCGAATGGTTCAATACTGCATCTCCAGAGTGGCTCTATTGTTGCTTTTTATATTCCTCAGTCTTTGACAGGAGATTATTTAACAATTTCACAAGCTGCAATTTGTAAAGCGAATCAGTTAACTTCTACAATAACTATAACAATTACAGATTCGCAGTATAGTAATTTTAAGTTTTCTGTGGTAACTACTTATCTAAGCTCATCAACAGCGAATGCATATAATTCATATCAGTATAATGTTAATACTGCAGAAATTTCCGCATCAACCATTACTTATGTTAGTAGTGTATTGGGTTCTAAAAGTATTGATTACAAAATCCATACTGCACTTCATGAAATGGGGCATACTTTCGGATTAGGGCATGTGTTTGAAGATATCCTTAGAGGATATACCGTTATGATATCACCACATCCAAGTGAGGCGAAATATCAAATGGATGATTTTGGTGAATTTGATGACGCCAATATCATATGGTATTATGGTGAATAAAAATAATAATAATATGGTTTAAATTAGTTAACTTCATTTTAGTTGGAATTATATGCTAGAAATTAAAGATTTAAAAAAAAAATATCATATCACTAAAAATGCGATTGAGCCAATTAGTGCATTAGATGGCGTTTCTTTAACTCTTAGCAAAACAGGTCTAATCGGCATTGTGGGGCGAAGTGGGTGTGGAAAAACTTCTTTATTAAATATTATTGGAGGAATAGACACACAAACAGATGGTGATATTCTCTTTGATGGTGTCAGCATTAAATCATATAGCAGATCAGCATTGTATTCATATAGAAGCAATATTGTCAGTTATGTTTTTCAAGATTACAATTTGTTAACGGATTTTTCGGTCATAGACAATATAAAACTAGCATGTAGAATGCAAGGAATGACAGAAGATGAGACTAACATCAGATCTTTAGAAGCTTTAAGACTTTTGAATCTTGAAGGGCTCTCAAAAAGACGAGTTAATTCGTTAAGTGGTGGACAACAACAGCGCATAGCAATTGCACGAGCTATAGCAAAGGATAGCAAAATAATATTGTGCGATGAGCCAACTGGGAATTTAGATAGTAAGACTGCAAACGAAATATATTCACTCCTATCTGATCTCGCAAAAGAAAGATTGGTAATAGTTGTTTCTCATGACAAAGACTTTGCTATTAATTTTGCTGATAGAATTATCACCATGCAAGATGGTAAAATAGTCAGTGATGATATAAATGAGAGATCAGAAATAAAGTTGGATGAAAATAGTACTAACGCCATCCAAGACAATGCAGGTTTGAAACAAGCTACAAAAATATTGAAGCATAGAATTTCACTTAGAGATACATTTTTAATTATAAAAAACAATTATATAAAAACGCTTTTTGTGAATATTATTGTTACTATATTACTGGCAGCTACTATTTCCCTATCTGTTGTTTTTTCATCACTTTCATTATATTCTGAAGATGATGCATTAGTCAATACACTAAAAGATAACGATTATTATGTGCTACAACTATCTAAATACATTGACTCTAGAACATCAGAATATAATGAGCTAACTGATGAAATAGAGTATTATAATGGTCCAGCACTAGCATATGAAAAATCAGATATTTCAGATATTGATGGTTTACGAAAACTAACAGGCAGCAATGCAAATTATTACACTTCTTATTTCTTCGATAAAAATTTGCAAGACTTTACAGATACTTCAATTTATACATATGGCAGAGGTTTTCAATTTTATGCAAATAGTTTTAGAGAAATAATAGCAGTAGACGATTATTCAACTTTTCATTTAAATTTAGTTTATGGCAAACTACCATCAGCGCCTGATGAGGTCTTGATTTATGACTATATGGCTAATAATTTTTTGTTCTATGGACTAATTAGTGGAGATATAGCCCATATAATAGATAAACAATTTGTTGATGTTTATACAGGACTTTCATTTACAATAAGTGGTGTAATTGAAAGTGATTATAAGAGATATGAAAATTTAAGTGCTAATGATAATACTTTTATAGAGACTTATCTAACTAGTTTGCAAGTACTATATTGCTATCCTGCTTTTGTCGATTCTGTACTTTTAGAAAACGATTATAATTCTTTATATAATGTCTATTTCTCAAATGATAATACATTAAAAACGTATAATACTAACATTAAAAAAATGAAAAACATAAATATAAATGAGACTTCATTTCTAGCGACGATAGATGATTATGAAAACACGCGTGGCGCGATCGTTAATGTGACCACTGTGGCTTCAGTTTTGGGAATCGCAAAAGAAGATGTTGATAAAGAAGTAGCTTCGGAATTCATTAGTACATTCCACGCCTACACATTAGATAGTTTTTATCACAAAAGCATCGAGCGCAGTTACAATATTTCCTATAGCAGATTAATACTGGGCGTAGTGCCAGACGAAACTGATGAATCACTTTTGTACTATTATACTCCAAATGAGGATGACAACAACAGACTCAATGGTTCGTTCAGACAGATTTATTTATCCTTAACAACGAATTGGAAGACAAACAAAGAGGTGTTGAAAAATTTCAAGTTTGTTAGGGAAAGCGAGGACTTTTATTTAGCAAATCCTAACTATTATTTCGAGGGTTATACTGATTATACACCATACGGATTGCTTATACAAGATGCAGACTATTATTTAGTGGATGTTAAATCATTCGCTAACATCATTGAATTAATACTTATTTTCATCTCTGTTATAGGAGTGTTTTTCCTTGCAGTGCTCTTGATTAGCAAATATCGCTATAAAATTGGAATTTTAATGTCAATGGGTGCTAGCAATGCTCATTTAGTACTAATATTTGGGTTGCATATAGTTTTCATGGCACTTTTTTCTTTTATTCTATCAATTCCTGCTAGTTATGCGGTTATGGATTACATAAATTCAATTTTTGTGAGTAAAATTAATTCTGATTTAGTGTTTTTTGCAATAACTCCCATAGCTCAAATACTTGTTTTAACTATTACTTTAGTAACTGTTATAATCTCGTCATCTTTGCCACTACTATTATTGTTTTTTAGTTCTCCTATATCGATTATAAAAAAAAATAACAGAAAATAACCTAAATCCCCCAAATATTAAATGTGTAACATCAATTTTAATTGAGAATCTATTAAAAACCGTAATATTTTTTTATTTTTTTGTTAAAAACTAGCCATAATTTACGAATAACTTG
>JAIRKT010000055.1 GCA_031259965.1 Christensenellaceae bacterium
ACTTTAAGTCTAAAAACAAAAAGATACAAAATTTTCTTGATTTGGCCCTAACAAAATTGCAACCATACAATAAGAGCTATGTTTTTTAATTTCAGTTGGACTTTTGGCGACATCGTCATGAATACCCGAAGCCGTGATAATAGCCGTATTGTTTCGCACCACTGACACACCAAATATAGTTATTTTTCCAAACATCATTATCGCAAAATATTGTGGATATTAGCAATTCTATCCTATTGCACTTATCGACATATTAAATTGTGCAATTTGCTCCCCATCTCGATTGTATCCATATTAGACGTCTATTATTTCTTTCGAATAGGATGAAATGGATGTAACATCATAAAATACTTTTTTGCCAAATTAACTGTATTTCTCTGTTCATACAAAACTAAAAAACATCATGATTTTTAGGTTATGGAAAGGTAGAATTATAGGGTTTAGCGGAAACTTTTCTACATTATTAATCATTCCCATAATTAATGCCATATAAAAATTTTGGCTCGACATCGCTAGAGTCAGCGTGATTTATGTTATAGTTAGAAAAATGCGAATTGGGCTTTAAATTCTAAGAAACAAATATTTTTGGGTGTTAAATGTTATTGTATGTGGATAATGTGGCATAACAATAGGAAGTTTAAAACCTCAAAGAAAACCAAAATCAAAGATATCCGTTTTGTCCATATTTATATCGACATTTTACATTGACTAAATATAAATTGTTAAGTATAATAATATATATAAATGTTGATGGAGTTAATATTTATGACACGATTTGAGGTCTATAAAAAGCTAGACAAGCACAAACTTGTAGGTGTAATTCGTGCTAAAAGTGCATCGGCGGCTTTTGAAATAGTTGATAACCTCGTGCGAAGTGGTGTGAAAATAATTGAGATTACATTTACTACTCCAGGTGCTGATAAAATAATAAATTACTTATCAGAAAAATATTTTGGTAGCGATATATTAATTGGCGCGGGGACTGTCATTGACGCCGAAACTGCGAGAATAGCTATACTAAATGGTGCTAAATTTATCGTCACACCAGGTGTTTGCTTAGATACTATTAAACTTTGTAATCGTTATTCTATAACGATAATACCTGGAATACAGACACCTACAGAACTTCTTTCAGTACTAGAGTATGGAATAAGTTTTGTTAAATTGTTTCCTTCAAATATCCAAACTCTAAAGGCGCTGCGTGGGCCTTTTGAAAATGTTAAGTTTATGGCAACAGGAGGAATAACAAAATACAATTTGACAGAATGGCTAGATGCTGGAGTTGATGCTATAGGTTCTGGCAGTGAACTTACCAAAGAAGATGCGGATGTAAAATTTTGGACATCAACAATTGCTCGATATTCTACAATAACTAAGGATGGAGAGGCAAAATGAGTGTTTTGACTTTTGGTGAAATAATGATGCGTTTGCAACCTAAAGGTTTTGCTAGATTTACGCAGGCCGCCTCATATGATAGTTATTTTGGAGGTGGTGAAGCTAATGTTGCTGCGTCTTTAGCGAATTTCGGAGTACCCATCAAATTTTTAACAAAAATACCAGACAATTTTCTAGGCGACGGCTGTATGCGCGAACTTAAAAAACACAATATAAGTGTTGATAATGTAATTCGAGGAGGAGAGCGTTTAGGGTTGTATTTTTGCGAAAGGGGGGTCTCACAGCGAGCTAGTAAAATAATTTATGATCGAAAAAACTCTGCGATCAATACTATTCAAGCAGAAGAAATTGACTTAGAAAATTTGTTTGAGTCTATTAAATATTTTCATTTTACAGGCATAACACCTGCTTTATCTGGTAATGTTTTAAAAGTATTAGAGCTTTTACTCAAAGAGGCGAAAAGGCGTGATGTTATAATATCATGTGATTTGAATTATAGAAAGTCACTTTGGGATAGTAACACAGCTAAAGAGACAATGAGTTACTTGTTAAAATATTGTGATATTTTGATTTCAAACGAAGAGGAGTGTCAAAAAGTGTTTGGAATTGAAGTACAATCAACTAACGTTATAAATGGTACTATTAACACAAATGGATATGTAGAAATTGCAAAGAAGCTTAACAAAAAATTTAGTAATTTAAAATTAATAGCTTTCACATTACGTTCTAGCATATCTGCTAGTGTAAACAGATGGTCAAGTATTATTTATTCTGAGGGAATAAATTATTACTCAAAGCAATACGAAATTAATGTGGTTGATAGAATTGGTGCAGGGGATGCTTATTGCGCAGGATTAATATATTCATTAACAAACAACTTTTCGCGCCAAGATACTGTTGAATTTGCGACTGCTGCATCTTGTTTAAAACATAGTATAGAAGGGGATTTTAATAATGTTACGGTAGATGAGGTATTAACTCTAGCCCACGGCGATGGTTCTGGGAGGGTACAAAGATGAATGTTTTAGATGATATATTGAAATCCACAAGGGCACGAAAAATATTTGATGCTATTGAAGGCCTGCCTATATTAGATTATCATTGTCATCTCGAGGCTAAGGATATATATGAGAATAAACCATTTAATGATTTAGTTGATATTTGGTTAAAGCACGATCATTATAAATGGAGGCTCATGCGCCTGTCAGGCATTCATGAAGATAATATAACAGGCAGCGCTTCTAATGAGGAAAAATTCAATGCTTATGTATGCAGTATAGAAAATTCCTTAGGAAACCCCACGCGCGAATGGTCACTCTTAGAGCTTAATACTTTTTTTGGAATAAATGAAATACCCACGCAGTATAATAGCCTTGATATACTAAAAATTGCAAACAAACAGATAATAGAAAAACAATTTTCACCACAAAAAATATTAAACACCCTAAATGTTAAATATATCGCTACAACAGATGATCCCACAAGCGAATTATTTTATCATAAGCAGTTAAAAAATTCCAATTTTGCTATTGATGTCGCGCCTACATTTAGAGTTGATCGCTGTTTCAATATAAGGGCAGGAGATTTTGCTGACTATATTAACACTTTTACAGGACATACATTAAGTTTTAAAGAATTCTTAGAGGTTTTAAAAGAAAGAGCTAGTTATTTCAAAGAATGTGGATGTTTGTTTTCAGACATTGGAATAGAAATGTTTCCACATAATGCAAGCGAAGCGAGCTTCAAAAAAGCTGAAAACGCATATAATATTGCTTTGACTGGCCGAAAAGTTAATGATACAATCTTAAATGATTATATTTCATATTTATATATATTTTGGTTTAATTTATGCATAAATAATGGGTTCATTGTTCAATTGCATTTAGGGGTTATACGAAATTCAAACAGTTTAGCATATGACATGCTGGGCCCAGACAGTGGTTTTGACATAGCGGGATCTGGAATTAATATAAAAGAATTGAAAGATTTATTTAATGTGTCTGTGCAACAAAATGGGGAAATTCCTAGCATCATAGCATATGTTTTAAATCCCATATCGTATCACGCTTTAATAGTGTTAGCAGGCGCGTTTACTAAAGTTTCAGTTGGTGTTCCATGGTGGTTTAATGATCACAAAAGAGGGTTGGTAGAATACTTTAAATGTATATCCACTCTGTCAAACTTATCTACAATACCAGGAATGACTACAGATGGACGAAGTTATCTGGCCTATGTAAGACATGCTTATTTTAGGGCGATACTTGCTAATTACCTTGCGAAATATGAAAGCGAGGATTTTACGCGTATTACAAATATTGCTAAAAGAATTGCCTATTATAATATGGCAGCGCGACTTGATATTTTAGAAGAAGGGGTGTGCCTTTGAAATGAAGATTGTTTTTAGATGGTATGGTTTTGATGACAAAATCACATTAGAAAATATAAGGCAAATACCAGTAATTGACGGAATTGTAACTGCAATATATAACACACCAGTAGGTGAGGTGTGGAATTTTGACAGTTTAAAAAAACTAGTTGATTTTTGCGGCAAAAACAATCTTGATTGTAAGGTAATTGAAAGTGTTCCTGTTCATGAAGATATAAAACTAGGCGCAGAAAGTGCTAAATACTATATAGAAAACTACAAAAAGAATTTAAGGATACTAGGTGAACTAGGTTTTAATTGTGTTTGTTATAACTTTATGCCAGTATTTGATTGGCTTAGAAGTGATTTAAAATTTAATTTGCCAGACGGATCAAATGCTTTAGCATATAGACATGAAGATGTTTTAAATTTAGATCCCAATGTTTCGGATTTGTCATTACCTGGATGGGACTCTAGCTATAACAAGGAGGAGTTGCATCTACTTTTAGAGAAATATAAATCAATAACAGAGGAAAAATTATGGGCAAATCTTTATACTTTCTTGAAAGAGATTATTCCTGTAGCTATTGAATCTGGAATTAATATGGCGATTCATCCAGATGATCCACCATGGGGGTTGTTTGGTTTGCCTAGAATAATTACAGGAGCCAGAGCTATAAAAAAATTGTTTAGTCTTATAGACCATCCTGCAAACGGATTAACATTTTGCACAGGATCATTCGGTGCATCCAAAGAAAATGATTTGTTTGAGATCATAAAAATAGCAAAAGGAAGAATTCATTTTGCGCATCTTAGAAACGTAAAGAGATCGAGGGAATTTGATTTTTGCGAAACGGCTCATCCATCAAAATGTGGGGACATCGATATGTATGCTGTATTGAATGCTCTACTTAAATCCGGTTTTGATGGATATGTGCGACCTGATCATGGAAGGATGATTTGGGGCGAGAGTGGGCGAGGTGGTTATGGGTTATATGATCGCGCATTAGGTGCTAGTTATATCTATGGATTGTATGAGGCTATAACAAAGGGAGGTTGCAATGATTGATAAGACAGTTGTAATTACTGGTGCAGCGGGCGTACTGTGTCATGTAATAGCAGAGGATTATGCAAGACGTGGTGCTAGGGTGGCTCTTTTAGACATTAATTTAGAAGCGGTTAATAAGCTTTCAAATGAATTTTGTGCTAATGGTTATATTGCTAAAGGTTACTATGCGAATGTGCTAAAAAAAGAAACGCTAGTTGAAGCTGAAAAGCTTATAACAAATGACCTTGGACCATGCGATATTTTGATAAATGGTGCAGGCGGCAACAATCCTTTAGCTACAACAGACGATGAATTATATAGTGATTCAACAACCTCAAAAAAAACCTTTTTTGATTTGGCGGAGGATGGAATTGATTTTGTTTTTAATTTAAACTTTAAAGGCACATTCTTGACTTCCCAGGTTTTTGTAAAAAAAATGACGGAAAATCGTGGTGGTTGTGTTTTAAATATTTCATCAATGAATGCATTTGCACCCTTAACAAAAATACCTGCTTATTCTGCAGCCAAAGCTGCTGTTTCTAATTTTACTGAATGGCTAGCTGTTTATTTTGCGGGTGCAAAAATACGAGTAAACGCTATAGCCCCTGGTTTTTTTGCAACTAATCAAAACAAGTGGTTGCTTTTCAACAAGGATGGTTCACTTACGCAAAGATCGAAAAAAATATTGAGTAATACTCCTATGAATCGGTTTGGAGAAGCGAAGGAATTATTGGGCGCTGTAAGATTTTTGACTGATGAGAATGAAAGTGCTTTTGTTACTGGTGTAGTATTGCCAATAGATGGTGGTTTTAATGCTTTTTCAGGAGTGTAATCCATGTTTAAGAGCAAACGTATTAAATATGCTATTATAGGCGTTGGGCGCATGGGCACTGTGCATGCACATAACTTGTACAAGAAAAGAGTGTCTAACGCACGGTTAGCGGCGGTGTGTGATATTTCTGCCCTGGCTCTAGATAAGTTTGCAAAAAAACACCCTGGGGTTGAATGTTACAACAAACATGAGGATTTATTAAATTGTGATATAGATGCAGTGATAATTGCAGTTCCACATTATCAACATCTCACAATAGCTAGGGATTTTATCAAAGCAAAAAAGAACATTATTATAGAAAAACCATTAACTGTAGAATTAAAAGATGCACAGGAGTTCTGTAAATTAAAGAAAAAATATCCAGACTTAAAAATTGCAATAATGTACAACCAAAGGACTAATCCGCTATATGCAAAAGCTAAAGAATTAATAAAATCAGGAGCTTTGGGTGAGATTAGAAGATCTAATTTTATTATAACAAATTGGTATAGACCTGATGCTTATTATGCGAATAATTCATGGCGCGCAACATACTGCGGTGAAGGTGGTGGGATATTATTAAATCAATGTGTTCATCAATTAGATATCTTAACAAGCTTATTGGGAACACCAGTAAACATTGATTCTAGAATTTCAACAATTAATAGAAGCATTAAAACTGAAAATGATGTAACTGCTATAATGGAATATAAAAATGGTGCTATCTGTTCTCTGAGCGCTTCAGGGCATGAGCAGAATGGTATCTGTAGATTAGAAATATCTGGTGATTTAGGGCGTCTTGTAATAGGAAAATGCAAAATGGTTCTCTATACTTATGCTACAAGTGAAATTGAATTGAATCTGTCAACCTTGTCAGGTTATGGCAGGTCTAAAAAGCAAGCTAAACATTACAGATATGGAATTTTACGTTTAATTCGAGATTCTATTTATGGACAGCAAATAAGAATAATAGATAATTTCACAAAAAGCCTTTTGAATGGAGCGGACCTAATAGCAGATGCAAATGAGGGGATTAATGCTTTAGAAATTATAAATGGGATTTATTTATCTAGTTGGTGCGAAAAAAAAATTAGTCTGCCCTTAGATAACAATTTGTTTTCAAAAATGTTAGAGGGAAAGAGAAATGAAGAAAAAACTTACATCTTGAAGAGGTGATTAATGTTTAAAATATCTGGATTTTATGACGAGGTTTCACCTGATTTAAACACTCAGGTGAAAATAATAAAAAAGTTAAACGGGAAATATATTTGCCCTCGTTTAATTCAAACTAAAAACATCGCTAGTTATACGGCAGAGGAATTTGGGAAAGAAATATTACCAGTTTTGATGAAAAACGAGATAAAAATATCATCTATAGGTTCTCCTATAGGGAAAATTGATTTAAATGATTCCCAGGCTTATGCTAGTCAACTAAAAAAACTAAAGGAATTAGTAAAAATAGCTGAGATGGCTAATTGTAAATATATACGCTGTTTTTCGTTTTTCACAGGCCCTAATCCCACAGACAGAGATTTAAGGCAAGTTGTTGCAAAGTGGCGCGGGTTTTTAGAAGAGGTTGAGGGTCACAATGTAACTATTTTACACGAGAACGAGAAAAAGATATTTGGTGATATTCCTAGTAGAGTTTTAGACCTTTATTATAGTTTGAATCATCCGCAGTTCAAACTTTGCTATGATGCGTCAAACTATATTCAATGTGGTGTTGATCCACGTGATGCATTTTTAAAAACAAAAGATTATACTGTTTACTACCATATGAAAGATTGTTATCATGGGGTTGAGGTTCCACTAGGAACAGGAGAAGGCAGAATTAAAGAACTTCTTGCGGATTTAGTAGCTGATGATTATACTGGATTTTTGACACTCGAACCACATACTGCAAAATATGCTATGTTAAAACGATTTTTTGCAATAATTCCCTTTTTAACATTTACAAAAATGGGCAGGGTGTTTAGAAAAATTGGGAAAGATTCAGGTATTCCTGTCATGAGAAAAGTAACTCGTGAAGAAGTTATGATAATGCAACACGAGAATTTGCTGAAGCTAATAAAAGAAATTAACGGTAAATATGAATAAAAATTTTAAATATCAACGAGGAGCGAAAACATGAAAAAAGTAAGATATGGAATAGTTGGAATTGGAAAGATGGGGCATACTCATGCTCTGAAGCTTATGAGAGGAAAAGATAGAAATGGCTGTCTAACGGCCGTTTGCGATATTTCTGATGAACGCAAAGTTTGGGCGAAAAACAATCTTAAGAACACTATTGTATTTGACAAATATTTAGATTTAGTCAATTCAAATGAAGTTGATGCAGTAATAATAGCAACTCCTCATTATTTGCATCCAAAGATAGGTATTGATGCACTTAACGCAGGAAAACATGTCTTGTCAGAGAAACCCGCCGGTGTTTACACAAAAGACGTTAGAGAGTTAAATAGTCTTGCGGAATCAAAACCCGATTTAGTGTTTGGTATCATGTATAATCAAAGAAGTAATCCCTTGTATAAATATGCGAAAGAACTTGTAACAAGCGGCGAATTAGGCGAAATTAAGAGAATCAATTGGATTATAACAAATTGGTATAGACCACAAGCATATTACAATCAGGGAGGATGGAGAGGCACATGGGATGGTGAAGGCGGCGGTGTCTTAATCAATCAGTGCCCACATCAATTAGACATTTTCTGGTGGCTTGCTGGCATGCCTATAAGTGTTAGAGCATATTGCAAGGTGGGTGTTAATAGAAAAATTAATGTTGAAAACGACGTTACTATATACACTGAATATAAGAATGGAGCTAGTGGTGTTTTTGTTACATCGACTCATGATTCACCTGGCACTAATCGTCTAGAAATCGACGCAGATGGCGGCAAATTAGTTATTGAGCAAAATCTACTAAAAGAAAAACTGACTTATTACAGACTTAAAACAAAGGAATCGATCTTTAATGCGGATAATAAGAAGTTCATGCCCATTCCACCTTATAAAAAGGAAGTAGTAAGAACATCTATTCTTAAGAACATATACAGATTAGGAATAAAAGGTCAACATATGAATATAATTCAGAATTTTAGTTTAGCGGTATTAAAAGGCGAAAATTTAATTGCACCTGGTGCTGAAGGAATTAATGGATTAACTATATCTAATGCGGCCTATTTATCTTCTTGGTTGGGAGAGGATATTTTGCTACCTCTTGATGAAAATTTATTTTACGATCAACTTATGAAGCAAAGAGATGCGGAATTAGCTGGAAAACGCTGAGGAAAAAAAATGGTTACTTTTAATAATGGAAGCATAATTAATAATACTGAATATCACAATAGAGTTTTATACGCTACAGGAAATAACAAAGCAGCAGTTGAGTTTGATGGGACAGGTGCGATTTCTAAATATGCAATAATGAATAAGTATTCTGTTTTCTCGTGTTTTTATACGCTGTTTTCTATCAATGGGCAATCATTCAATTGGGATGGCGAGAAGTCTGTTGAAATGAATGGACGAATGCAAACCATTAGTTTCAAACTGCCTCATTGTAGTATGCAAATCAAACAATTTTTAGATGAAAGTGATAATGCAATATATAGTGAATTTAGTGTGGAAGCCAATGAAAAAATAAGGTTTGATATTGTTATTAATTTTGGAATAGATTATTTGTCGTATGTTGAACAACTCCCAACAGCAGGACGCCTTTCATTTAGAAACTTGATAAGAATAGCCAAAGGTGCACTTAAAAAGAAAAAAACTAAAAGAGTTGAAATAGACAAGGGGAGCTGCATTTTAAACGATATCGTAGGTGATCTCTACATTGATTTTGCGTCAAATGTAATGCTTGAACCACTAGAAATTTGGGGCGGGTTTTGCATACAATTTTCTTTTGGTGGCATGGTTGATGCGGGCGAAAGAAGATCGTTTAAATTAGTTACGAGTGCGGGCTCTAGACATGATTCTACATATAATAATGTACAGACTTCTTTAAGTAATTTTGATAACAGGTTAAAAAAAGCTTACGATTATTCAGAATATTTAGTGACCGTGGCACCTGAGTGTTGTAAAAATGATGACAAACTGTTGGCATATTACTCATCACTTTTAAATTGTGCACTTTCTAATTACAAGGAGTTAGGGAGATTTAAAGGATTTCTAGCCGGAGTTGTTTATCAATTTCCTGCAAGAACTTATTTCAGAGATGGCTACTGGACGTGTTTAGCCGCGCTTAGCATAAAACCAGACTATGTAAGAAATGAAATTTTAACGCTAGGCGCTGGTATTAATCCTAAAACAGGTGATTGTCCTTCAGCAGTCAAATACAATTTTAAAAATCACTGGGCAGGCCATTATGATTCACCATCGTTTTTTTTGTTAATGATCTACGATTATATAGTGTCGACAAATGATCAATCAATTTTAGATGAAACAATTAAAAATAATTCAATATTAGAACTAGCCGAGAAAGCATTATGTAAACTAAAAGAGTCAACCGATGAAACAGGAATGCTAGTCAAGTCTGGAAAATATAATCGCAGGGATTGGTGTGATAACGTTTTTAGGCGTGGTTATGTATCTTACGATATTGCTTTATACGCAAGAGCATTATATGCTTTAAGTGCTTTTTACAGACTCAAAAACAATAAAGAAAAGACTATTTATTACGACACGCTTTTTAACAAGGTAAAAAGTTCTTTGAATGATAATCTTTGGTCCGAAGAAAAAGGATGGTTTGTTAATTATATTGATGGTGGTTTGATAGAGGACAATCTTTCTATAGATACAATGATAATACCACTATTTGGACTTTGTGACGATTTGAGAGCAAATCGAATGCTCTTAAATGCAGAACAGTTGTTAGAAACGCACAATAACAAACAGCAGAAAGCTGGAGATTTTGGAACGATGTGCGTATACCCATTTTATAGCAAGGCAGACGCTACAGTCCAAAAATCATCGTTTCCTTACTTTTATCATAATGGGGCTGACTGGCCTTATCTTTCAAACATATATGCATACGCCAAATATGTTTATGGTTTGGATGGGGATTATCCATTATTGAGGTGGTTTGAATGTTCTATGGAGCGAGGAAGATTTACTCCTACAGAATTTTATTCGCCGCTTCACCCAGAAGGATCTGCACTGCAAGCATGGAGTTCCACAGGTGCTTTTGTTCTTGCAAACAAAAATGAAAATTTCTTTGCTAAAAAACTTTAATATAAGGAGACAGCACATGTCAAAGGTGGTTAATTTAAATTTAGATGATAAATATCTAAAGCGCAAGGATTATGTAACTTTTTCGATGGCAAAGTTTGCAACTTCAGCTGTAGTTGGTCTGACACAGGGTTATCTTCTGATATTTTACACATCAGTTTTGGGGATAAATCCACTACAAGTAGGATTAATGTTTTTGATAGCAAAAATATTTGATGGTTTTAATGATCCTATTATGGGTGTTATAATTGATAAAACCCATACAAAATGGGGCAAAATGAGGCCATACATAATGTTTGGAGCAATTCCATTTGGAGTTATAACAATTCTGCTTTTCATACCCATTGGTTCTCTAGATTCTGCGGGCAAAATCGCTTATATGTATATAACCTATTTGAGCTATGGAATAATAGGTACAATAATTAATGTACCCATGGATGGCCTGCCAGCTGTAGCATCTCCAAACAATGAGGAGCGCACAAAAATTATATCTGTTAGTCGTATAGTAGGATCTATAGCGGAAGAGGCAGCATTAGTATTGTATTCATTCTTCATGCTCTTTTTCAATATGAGAGATACATATATGACTATGGGGCTGATAATAGGTATTACTTCACCAGTGTTTGTTCTGTTGGGTGTTATAAATGTTAAAGAGCGCATCCCACCATCCAAAGTTCCACCAAAAATGTTAGATGGATTTAAATATTTATTTAGGAACAAGCAATTCGCGAGTCTTATATTATCCCTTTTCCTAACATTTATACGGAATATCGCAACAGCGGCAGTAATATATGTAGTTACATATATATACTTAAAAGGATCGCTACAGATATTCTTTGCATTACCAGGTGCAATTGCATCGTTAGTAGGTATGCTTATAGCGCCGAAACTCCGCAAAAAATTTGATAATAAAGTTTTGTTTACAGCATCTATCACGCTAAATTCGATAGGTTTGTTGTTGCTGTATTTTATAGGGATGGATGTCCCATGGTATGTAATAGCGGCAATTTTACCGATAGCTATGTTCCCTGTTGGGACTATAAATGTGGTGCCTCACTTTATGGCAATAGACACACTCGATTACTGGGAAGACAAAACAGGACAAAGAAATGAAGGTGTAACTTTTGCCTTAATTTCATTACGAAGCAAGGTGTCGTCTGCCTTTAAAGATTTTGTGTTGGCATCGCTCCTCGCCTTTTTCTTCTTTACTACACCTCTTCAATCAATACACAATCATACGCCTACGCAGTTAAATTTCACAAAGAGTGGAATTTTTATGATTTTCACTCTCATACCTGGTGCGCTCAATTTTGTATGTTTGATACCATTGATGTTTTATAAGCTTTCAAGAAAGAGGATGGACGAAATACGAGCTAGACTTGCTATTAAACGTGCTGTAGAATTTGGAAATAGCGATCAAAATAAAGCAAACATAGATAGTTCAAGTAGTGTTGCTATTTCAGGGGATGAGAATTGCGTTGAAGAGATTGTGCTTTTTAAAGTTGATAATAAACAATTTCATTTAGAGGATGATAATCCAAACGAGGAAACCGACAATTAATGACAAAAAAAATGCACACAAATATGATTTTTAACCAAATTAACAAGATTTGAAGTCCAGGAAGGAGACAAGCAAGATGAAAAAAATAATATTTAAAATTTCATTTATAATATCAATATTGATAGTTTGTTTTACATTATTGCTAAGCAGTTGTAGCACGGAAGGCAAGGAGTCGGATTTTTATGCAGCCTTAGAAGAGAAACTTTCCAAGACTACAGATCATCAAAACAAGCTATTTGAGAACATTTCAAAAGAATCGATATATTCATACACTATTAGTTTAAATGAAGAAATGTTGTCAAATTTTGATAGCGCAAATAGGTTGTTGCCTGAGAACTTTAACGAGGCTGAAAACAAAAAAATGAAAAGATGCAGTTTTTCGTATACTTACACACAAGTAGATGCTGATTATTATGTTATAGCAAAACTAACGCAAAGCAAACTCGATAGCAATGGTTATCCACTCTTTAAAGATGATTCCTACCAAGAAAATATTTATGACGACACATACACACTTGAATACAAGTCTTCTTCAAATAAAATAGTAGTAAAAAAGGGAGATGAATCTATATACGATGAAATCTATAATTACATGTCTGAGGAAATCCCAGATGAGATTATGATGTTTGATGTTTTTGTTGACCTCGAAAATTTTAGTATGCTAACATATCTGGTTGAAGAATGCAAAACTTCGAAAGATTCTGTCTTTTCTGCAAACTATGTTAATTGGTTTGGGTCAGTTATATCATCACATACGAATTATGCAGTTAAAGATTATTCTAACACAGCATATACCCCTTACAGAAAAAGCTCACAAATTAGTGGTTATGGAGAGGATTTGCTTTTTGATTGGGAAAATATTGATCTCGTCGAATCAAGAACAGTCAGTATTACATCCGTAAAAGATAAGATATCGCAAGTAGAGATGTATTTGGATGTTTTTGCCGCTAATCAAAAAACGACGGTACAAATATGGAACAATGAAGAAACAACAGTTTGGCAAGGAGATCTAATAGGTTCAACTAAGCTAATTGTAAATTTTAAATATGAAGATAGTAAAAATAAAATAACTATACCTTAACCTGCGAATCAAAAAAAAAGCGATTTTTATAGACATAGTAATTTATTTATACACAAGATAATAAATAAACTTAATTATTGACAGCACAAGCATGTTAATGTATAACTATTATATTATGAATTTGTTAATTCCAAATGTTCTAAGGGGTTTTGTGTTAAATCTATTATAGCTCATCAGCTTATCGCATTATATTTTCTTTACATTATGCGAACCAACAAGTTTGACAAGCTCTAGATAGACGTTTTCTGAATTTGATACCTTCTCATCAAATTCCTTAATTTTTCCATTTATTTGTATTCTCACGCTAGTTTTACCTGGATATTTTTTTAGTATGTTAACAATAGCACCTATTTTTTCTTTAACCTCTTCAGTGAAGTTTATATATATAAGGTTATTAATTAAATTAGCTGTCCACGGGAATCGCTCATCAGGTAGTATTGGATCTTTTGGTTTTTTGTTAGGTAATATTCTTATGTTGTCTGTGCCTATTATTTTTGAAATTTCTTTGTATACCAAGACTGCATTTGTGATACCATGTCTTGATTCGGTTATTTCAGTTTGGTATTGAAATCGCACAGGCACATCTCCAGAGTTTGTGCTAATAATTGAATTGATTTTAGCTAGGTTTTGAGGAGAAATATTGTTTTTGTTAATAAAAACAACACATTCAGGTGCCTTCTCTTCTGGTTTTTCGTTAATATTCCAGGGTGAGATATCAGTTGCAACAATTTTAAAAATTTCATCTCTTAATTTCAAATTGCCTTTAATTCTAACTAATGCGTCGTTAGCTATCAAACTTTTTTTAGCTGCAAAAACCTGGGTGTATACTGAGACTTCGATTTTATCATAGAGATCCTCGAGTGAAAAGATTGCAAATTCATGGCCAGCTGATGTGCGTTTTACTTCAACATCTGAAATAATTCCACCACATGATATATGCTTTCCATCTTGTAGTGTGACCTCCGCTTGGATTTCATCTTCTTCTTCATCATCTTTCTCTAAATGAGTTTGTGACAACATCGAAGTATTAAAGGAGAACGAATCGAACTCTTTTTCATGTCCCGCCAATGGGTGTCCGCTTATATACATACCTAAAACTTCTTTTTCCATTAGAAGCTTTTCGCGAATAGGATATTCTTCATGCCATATAAAATTGTAATTTTGAGGGACAATGTCAAGTGCTCCGAAGATATTATACTGATTTGAATCCATTTGTTTAGCAATTTGTTTAGCGCATTTAATTGCGCCATCTAAATTCAAGATAAGTGCACATCTTGTTTGTCCAAAACAATCAAAAGCTCCGCCTTTTATAAGACTTTCATAAGATCTTGTGTTCATATTAGTAAATGAAACGCGTGAAATAAAGTCGACTAAGTCTTTGTATGGTCCAGAGGTTTTCCTTTCCTCAATAATTTGGTCCATTATCTTGACACCGATATTTTTTATGCAAGCTAGTCCATAACGAATGTTTTTACCGCTAGGGAGGAAAAATGTGCCAGATTTGTTTATATCTGGTTGCAAAATCTGAATGTTCATGTTTTTTATAACATTCATATATTTTTTAGTGTCTTCAGGTTTGCCGATGCGGTTATTTAAAACTGCAGTCATGTATTCTGTAGGGTAATAGTAACGATAATAAGCCGTTTCATAACTTAAAACAGCATAGGCAGCAGCGTGTGATTTGTTGAAAGCATATGAAGCGAAACTTTCCATTTCATCAAACACTTTTTCACCTATTTCTTTTGGTACGTTGTTGCCTACACATCCTGGGATATCTATACCATCAGAGTGTTTGCCATATATGAACACTTTGCGCTCTTCAGGAATTAGAGATGTTTTCTTTTTAGAAATTATTGTTCTTAGATGATCGGCTCTAGTCATGTCATAACCTGCTAAAACTCTAGTTATCATCATCGCTTGTTCTTGATAAACTATGGTACCATATGTGAGTTCAAGAATTGGTTTTAACAACTCATGCTTATATTCAATTTTTTGTGGATTCTCACGATTTTTAAGGTATCCTGGAATAGCATCCATCGGACCAGGCCTATATAATGATATTCCTACAATAATGTCTTCAAGGTTTTTAGGGCGCAATTGAATCATGAATTTTTTCATGCCACCGCCTTCAAGTTGGAATACAGCATCAGTCTCTCCAGTGCCTATGAAAGAATATACCTGGGGATCCTCGTAACCGAGTTTTTCAAAATTAATATCAAACCCTGTGTTTTTTAAAACATAATCGTGTGCCATCTTGACGTCTGTTAAAGTTATCAAGGCTAGAAAATCCATTTTTAATAAACCCAAATTTTCGACCTCACCAAGGTCAAATTGGGTTGTTATTTCATTACCGTTTTTTGCTAATGGCATCATGTCAATAGCAGGTTCTTTATAAATTACAACACCAGCGGCATGAATTGATGTGTTTCTTGGCAGACCTTCAATTTGCATTGCAATATCGAACACCTTTTTGTATTGTTCATCTGAATTGTAGCGTGCTATGATTTCTTCGATTGCGTACGGTGAATTTTTGTTTATAACAGATCCAATCGTTATAGGTATTGTTTTCCCTGTATTATCGGATTGTAGTTTAAGTGTATTTAAACCTTTTGTTATTTCAGTTACATCATTATAAGGTATACGATAAACGCGCGCGACGTCTTTTATAGCGGCCTTGGTTTTCATTTTCCCGAATGTGATTATCTGACTAATTCTATCTGCACCGTACTTATTTTTTACATAATCGATAACCTCAGATCTGCGATTGTAACAAAAATCAACATCAAAATCTGGCATTGTCGTTCGATTCCAATTAAGAAAACGCTCAAAAATTAACCCATATTTAAGTGGGTCAACATTGGTTATTTCAATAGCATATGCTATTAAACTGCCAACACCACTTCCTCTTCCAGCACCGACAGGAATATCGTTTTGTTTTGCGTAAAATATAAAATCCCATACTATCAAATAGTATTCACTAAAACCCATTCCAATTATAACTTCCAGTTCGCTTTCAGCTCTCGCTCGAATCTCTTCAGTTATTTTACCATATCTCTTAATGAGTCCCTCATATGCTATTTTTTTCAGGAATTCGTCAGGTGGCATGTTGTTCATGCATTCGTATTTAGGTATCTTGTATTCTTTGAATTTAAATTCAATATTGCACTTATCTGCTATTTCAAGGGTTGTAGCTAAGGCCTCACCATTATTATACTGGCCTAAAATAGAATGCATTTCATCATAAGTTTTATAATAAAAATTATCACTGGGGAATCTGAGACCGTCGCTTTCATCGATTTTTTTGTTAGTGCGAATACAAAGCAGGACATGATGCATTTCCGCATCGGATTGGTTTATATAGTGGATGTCGTTAGTTGCAACGCATTTGACATTAAGTTCTCTAGAAATTTGGAAGAGAAGGGGATTTACGCGTTTTTCTTCTTCTAATCCATGGTCCTGGAGTTCGATATAAAAATCGCCATCAGCAAAGAGATTCTTTAATCTTTGTGCATATGCTTTGGCGTCGATATATCTGTTTGCAAGTAATAACTGTGGTATAGCGCCTGCTATACAAGCTGATAAGCAAATAAGATTGTCTGAGTATTTAGCAAGGGTTTTTAAATCGATCCTTGGTTTGTAATAAAAGCCATCGATAAAAGCCAAAGATGAAAGCCTTGCTAAATTTTTGAAACCTTCGTGGTTTTTAGCTATGAGTATAAGATGATAGCGTTTGTTTTTCCAATCATCATCACTCGCATTTCCCCCAGAATGATCGTACATGTCATCTGCTAGATAAAACTCACATCCAATAATGGGTTTAATATTGTTATTGTTACATTCGTTATAAAATTTTATTGCCCCATAAACATTACCATGATCGGTCATTGCAACTGCCGGTGCTTTGGATTCGACAGCCTTTTTAACAAGATCTTTGATTTTAGCAGCCCCATCCAGTAGGCTGTATTCTGTATGATTATGTAAATGAACGAAAACTTTTTCCGCGGGCATTTCTACGCTCCTATATTAATTTAACACTCATTCTAATTCTAACATAGAAGTCAGAAGTTAAGAGTTAGCTTTTATTGTGACATGAATATTAATTATTGTCAATTAAAAATCTTAATGAATTTAATGACTAAATTTTAAAATATTTTTTAGTTAGAGCAAAGTAAGTATTTTTTCCATTGCAAGTTTTTCATCATCTCCAGAGGTGTTTACAAAAACAAGATCATTATTTTTAATATTCAAACTTAAAAGCCCCATAATACTTTTAGCATTAACTTTCTTGTTTCCTTTAATAATGAAAACATCACTTTTAAACCTGCTAGCTGCATGAGCTATTAATGCACAATGCTCGGATTTCAGACCGTCAGCTTTTGATATACGTTTTTCAATATACATAATATTACCTCGCGTGAAAATATTTTTAAGTTTATATTAGTGATTTGTATCATCTGCCATTTCAATTAATTTTCGCATTCTATGAATTAAACCACTTTTAGAAGGTGCGTTTGCTACTTTAGTTAACAATTCAGACATATTTGCAGATGGATTTTCAAGTCTAGCGCGTGCAACTTCTCTTAAGGGTTCCTCAAGATTTTTTAATCCAATTGTCGATTCAAGTGTTATAATAGCTTCGAGTTGTTTTTGAGAAGCGGTTAAGGAACGATCCAAATTTGCCATTTCCCAATTAACTTTTCTTGTGATGTTGTTTTTGCAATCACGAGATATTATAACATTTTGTAGGGCAAAATACCCTTCACCTGCTTCTATATATGCACAAAAATCACTGATAGTCTGTGAATCTTTTATATATATAACAGCGTGATTTTTTTTAATTCTGAGTTTCGCATGGATTTTAACTTCCTCCATCATAGCTAATATAGCAGTCGCTATTACATCGTCGGTTAACGTTATTTCTAAAAGATAACCAGATGATTTTGAATCATCATTTTCACCTGAGATTGTTAATGTGCCAACCGTGACAAATATTCCCTGCAAATATGATTTTCTGCAGCAATCTTTTTTAAACAAGTCAGCAGGTGTTGTATCATTTAAAATTACACCTCCTTTAGTTATGCCTATAGAATTTAACAATCCATCAGAAGTGTTTTCATTTAATCTTAGTTCAAAGACTTGCCTCTCTCCTAAAGATTGGTGTTTGTTTTTTTCGACGATGTCAGCACAACAGCCAGTAAGTGATGTGATAATGCTGGCGCATTTTTCAATAAGCTTTTTAGATGGGTGCTGAATTATTATTCCGAATCCATCTTTTGTTAGTTTAAGGTTTCCCACTCCTCGCATAACACCAGATAGAAATGCCTTTTTACAGCATTCTTTGTGAAAGTGCCCATCAATGATTTCATTTTTGATTATCAAAGCAATGCTCATAGTATGTCCTATTTAATATGATATCAATATTTTTAAAAGAGCAAATTTGTCTTAAAAATTGCACAAAAAGGGTGATCTGATTAACATGGTAGTGGTTTTAACCTTTCACTATAATTTCACGCTCAAGTTTAATATTGAATTTTTCTAGCACTTGATTTTCAGATATTTCAACAAGACGGATATAGTTTGATGCATTTCCATTACCAGTATTTACTATAAAGTTAGCGTGCATTTGACTAATTTGTGCACCACCAATCCTAAAACCCTTTAATCCTGCTTTTTCAATATAATATCCCGCACTAATCCCTTTAGCTTTCTTAAATACGCAACCTAAAGAAGGTTTTGATGGTTGTGTAAGTTTGCGTGTTTCTAATGCGCTTATGCAACGTGCTTTAATTTTTGATGTGTCATCAGAAGTTAATTTAAACGAGACTGATGTAATTATTTTGTCGTCGAAAAAACCATTTGTATGGCGATATTTAAATGGAAGGTTGCCAGCAAATGTTTTTTTTAAACGCGAGTCAAAAAAATCAATGTAAGTGATGTCTTTTATTAATTGTGACATTTCAGTGCCAAATGCACCAGCATTCATAACACATGCTCCCCCCACAGATGCAGGAATACCTGTTAATGGTTCAAACCCACTTAATCCACAAGACATAGCCTTTTTTGATAAAATATTGAGTTTGTCGCCAGCCCCTGCATAAAGAGTGTTGTTCCTATGAGAGATGCCTTTAAGATATTGTGTCATAATAGTAACACCTGAAAAACCTGTATCTTTAATTAGCGTGTTTCCGCAGGCACCTATGACCAAATAATCTAGAGAATTTTTTTTTATTATATTAACTATCTGGATTAGTTGATTTACAGAAGTTGGGCAAACCACTAATTCCAATAATCCACCACCACAGTAAAGCGAGAATTCATTCGAAGGAAAGTTTGTTCTAGTTAATATGCCGAGATTAGCAAATTCAGTTTGAGCTTGTTTTATGTTATTAAAAATTATACCACCTGTTAGCAAATTTTTCAAGAGGATTGAAAAGGTTTATTTAATTTTTTGTAATATTTTAACAAAATGACTATGTAACTAAAAGCATAGAGCTCACTGTAAATTTTGGTTTTTCTAGAATCAAATCAAAAACCTGTGTTTTATTGTGTTTTAGTGGTTAAAGTTTGGAATTTTTAGGATGTTTTGTTATGCAAAATACTTTTGACGAAGCAATCATGAAATGATAATTTTTAAAAGGTTAACATGTCCTGCCGCTAAAACCATTTCACTATTCTATTATATGAGAGATAGTTGACTATTAGAATTGCATTTAAAAGATCGTTTTAAACTAATATCTATAATTATTTGACAAATTTTATTAATAATGTATAATAGTAACAAGCTAATTACAATATTTCAGGAGATAATTTAATGAATGAAATAAAAAAAATAGTTCTCGCTTATTCAGGGGGATTAGATACATCTATAATTATTCCATGGCTCAAGGATCACTATCCTAATGTCAGCATAATAGCAGTATCATGTGACGTAGGACAAACAACTGAACTAGATGGCCTTGAGCAAAAAGCCCTTGATACGGGTGCTGATAAGATCTATATAGAGGATCTCAAGAATGAGTTTGTAAATGATTTTGTATTTCCAACATTGCAAGCTGGAGCTAAGTATGAAGGTAGTTATCTTCTGGGCACTGCCTTTGCAAGGCCAGTTATTGCAAAGCGATTAGTTGAGATTGCAATTAAAGAAGGCGCCGATGCAATATGCCATGGTTGTACAGGCAAAGGTAATGATCAAGTAAGATTTGAATTAACTGTAAAAGCGTTTGCACCAAATTTAAAAATAATTGCTCCATGGCGTATATGGGATATAAAATCGCGTGACGAAGAGATAGACTATGCAATAGCGCACAATATTCCACTTAAAATAACGAGAGAAACTAATTATTCAAAGGACAAGAACCTTTGGCATTTGTCTCATGAAGGAATGGATTTAGAAGATCCAGCAAATGAGCCACAATATAGTAAAACAGGTTTTTTAGAGATTGGAAATTATCCAGAGGCAGCACCTGACGCTCCGGAGTACATACAAATAGATTTTAAAAGCGGGATACCTATAGCCTTAAACAAAAAAAATTATAAAGGTGTACAATTAATTGAAGAGCTAAACAAAATAGGAGGCAGGCACGGGGTTGGTTTAGATGATCTTGTCGAAAACAGATTGGTCGGAATGAAGTCACGTGGTGTTTATGAAAATCCAGCTGGTAGTATTTTGTATAAAGCTCATGAATTGCTAGAAATGTTATGTTTAGATAAAGATTTGTCGCATTATAAACGTCTTGTGGCTGAACAATTCGCAGAACTTGTTTATAACGGCAAATGGTTTACCCCACTAAGGGAAGCGCTTTCTGCATTCGTCACATCAACACAACAAAATGTGACAGGCACAGTTAAACTCAAGCTATATAAAGGAAATATTATAAATGCGGGGGTAAGTTCACCATATTCCTTATACAATGAGGAATTTGCAACATTTGCTGCTGACAATTCATACAACCAAAGTGATGCAGGGGGATTTATTAATTTGTTTGGATTGCCGATCAAGGCACATGCCCTAATGAAAGAGTCATTAAGCAAAGGGAAAAAGAAATAGGCGTTAATTTTATAAACAATGATTTGGTTATAATGTATTTGCTTTGAGGTTAAGCATATGAAAAATTCTAACAAACTTTGGCAGGGGTTAAGTGATGCGAAACTTGATCCTGCCGCTGATAAATTTAATGCTTCTATTAAGATAGATAAAAAATTATGGTCTGAAGATATAACAGCATCAATAGCTCACGTTATGATGTTGGAAAAGACAAACATATTAGATACTAAAGACGCACAATGCATAGTTGGTGAATTAGAAAAAATTTATACAGATCTAGAAAAGGGTAATTTAATTATAGATGAATCATTTGAGGATATTCATTCATTTATAGAAGCTGTACTATCTAAAAGACTTCCTGATCAAGGGGCGATGCTTCATACAGGTAGAAGTCGCAACGATCAAACAATAACTGATTTGCGTCTTTATACAAAAAAAGCAATTAAAAACATTCAAACCAAAATTAAACATTTAGCTTGCACTATTGTAACGAAGGCTGAAGAATGTATAGAATATATAATGCCAGGTTATACGCATTTGCAACGCGCACAGCCGATCTTGTTTTCTCATCACTTGCTAGCTTACTATGAGATGCTAATGAGAGATTATGAACGCTTAAATGATCTTTTAAAAAGGGTTTTAGTATTGCCTTTGGGATCAGCGGCACTAGCAGGCACGAGTTATCCAATTGATCGAGATTATACTGCAAGCATATTAGGTTTTTTGCAAATTTCAAACAACAGCATAGATGCAGTATCTGACAGAGATTTTGTAATAGAAACTATTTCAGCATGCGCTATAATAATGACGCACTTGTCACGATTTTCTGAGGAGCTAATAGTATGGGCCTCCCTCGAATTCAATTTTATTAAATTTAGTAATGCTTTTTCAACAGGTTCGAGCATAATGCCTCAAAAGAAAAATCCTGATATTGCAGAACTAACAAGAGGCAAAACAGGAAGGGTATATGGCGATTTGATGGCAATACTTACAATTATGAAGGGATTGCCTTTAGCCTATAACAAGGATATGCAAGAGGACAAAGAGGTGTTGTTTGATAGTATTGATACTGTTGTTGACTGTTTAACTGTTTTTGCACCAATGCTAGAAACAGTTAAACCCAATTCAGAAGCAATGTTAAAAGCTGCCAACGATGGTTTTATAAATGCCACAGATTGTGCAGATTATCTTACAAGCAAAAAAGGACTACCATTTCGCATGGCTTATTCAATAGTAGGGCAGATAGTAAAATATTGTATTGAAAACAAGTTAACTTTAGAAACACTTTCATTAGAAAAATACCGCACTTTTTCACTCCTATTTGATGAGTCCGTATATAAATCAATAGACATGAATAATTGTTTAAATATGCGGACATCGTTTGGTGGAACAGCAAAAACGGAAGTAATTAAGCAAATCAGCCGTGCAAAAAAAGAAATTGAGTTATTAAAGTGAGTATTTGATTTTTAGGATATATCTAAATGTCATGAAGTGCAAATGAATTTACCACTCGTGAATTCATAACAGACCAGCCAGCAACATTCATTATTATTTTTAACATTGAACCAATATTCGTTAGTTTAAACTGTAAATTTTCAATTTTGCGTACCATGCATTTTAATTTTGTACATAAATAATTTTTAAATAGTTTCTTTTTCAAAAAAAAAACTTGATTTTTGGTGCATAAGTATTATACCATGACACACATGCATTGCATGTATTTTTATGGTTTAGTTATATGTGTTAATGTTTCCCATGTAAATATGGAAAAAACATATTTTTAAATATCGGAATGAAACTATAATTTACTTTGTTGCAAATGTGCTTTTAGATAGATTCCAGTATAACTATTAGGATTTTGAGAAATTTTTTCGGGTGTACCTTCTGCTACTATCATTCCTCCAGCGTCTCCCCCCTCAGGACCTAGGTCTATAATATAATCAGCCATTTTTATTACATCTAAATTGTGTTCTATTATAATCACAGTGTTGCCACTGTTGGTTAATCTTTGAATCATAACTATCAGTTTTTCAACGTCTGCTGAATGGAGTCCAGTTGTAGGTTCGTCCAAAATGTATAAAGTTCTACCGGTTTCTCGTTTTGATAATTCACTAGCTAACTTTATACGTTGTGCCTCACCGCCACTTAGGGTTGTAGAGGGTTGTCCTAATTTAATATAACTTAAACCCACATCATTTAGACACTTCAATTTGTTATAGATATTTGGAATATTTTCAAAGAATGTACAACCTTCTTGTACTGTCATGTCTAAGACATCGTAAATTGATTTTCCTTTATATTTTACTTCTAGAGTTTCTCTGTTATATCTTTTTCCTCTACACACCTCGCAGGGGACATAGACATCTGGTAAAAAATGCATTTCAATTTTTATGATTCCATCTCCCGAACAATTTTCGCATCTTCCACCATGCACGTTAAAACTAAATCTGCCTGCAGCATATCCTCTTGCTTTTGAATCAATAGTAGATGCAAATAATTCCCGTATTGGTGTAAATAAACCTGTATAAGTTGCTGGATTAGATCGTGGGGTTCTTCCAATTGGACTTTGATCGATAGCAATAATTTTATCGACATATTCATAACCCTCTACTGACTTAAAATTGTATTGGGACAGATGCTCATCGTTTAAGAAACTTGTGAGAAGTGGGTATATTGTCCCATTAACTAACGAAGATTTGCCACTACCTGACACACCTGTTACTACGGTTAATAGACCTATTGGAATATTAACATTTATAGATTTCAAATTGTTATGTGTTGCACCCATAATCTCTAAAAATCTGCCATCGGGTTTTCTTCTTTTTTCGGGTAGTGCAATTTTTCGTCTCCCTGCAAGAAAATCACCAGTTATCGAATTATTATTATTTTCAATGTCTGATACAGAACCTTGTGCTACCAAATATCCACCATTAATGCCAGCACCTGGTCCGATATCTACTATGTGATCTGCAGCCCGTATTGTTTCTTCATCGTGTTCTACTACGATTAAAGTATTTCCCAGATCTCGAAGTTTAATTAGGGTAGCAAGCAGTTTTTTGTTGTCTCGTTGGTGCAACCCAATACTGGGTTCGTCTAGAATATACAATACACCGGTTAGCCCACTTCCTATTTGAGTGGCGAGCCGTATGCGTTGAGATTCACCTCCGCTCAAAGTAGCGCTAGATCTAGATAGTGTCAAATAACCAAGACCGACATCAATCAGAAATTTTAAACGCTCGTGAATTTCTTTTATAATAGGTTTAGCAACAATTGTATCACGACTATTAAGAAGCAATTCGCTGAAAAAAGCTTTTGTTTCAATGACAGGCATACTACATACATCAAAGATATTTTTATCACCAATTGTAACGGATAATGCCTCAATTTTTAAGCGTTTTCCTTTGCAAGATTCACATGGTTTTGTGCACATATGTCTTTCTATGTCTTTTTTAACTGCTTCGGATTCCGTTGAGGCATAGCGCCTTAGGAGTGTATTAACAACACCTTCGTATGAGGATGTGTAAGTTCCCTGCAATTTAGCAGAATTCCACTCCATTGTAAGTTTTTCGCCATTATTCCCATACAAAATTAGATTTTGAATTTCAGCTGGCAACTCTTTGTATGGAGTGTCTAGTGAAAAACCATATCTTTCTGCAAGAGAATTAAGTTGTGCTTGGAGGACGGATCCCATGTCCCCTAACATCCATCCATAAATCCGGATAGCTCCTTCTCGTATAGAAGTTTCAGGATGTTTAATAATGCGACCTACGTCGATTTCATTTTTGTAACCTAATCCAGCACAACTCTCACATGCCCCAAAAGGATTATTAAATGAAAACATCCTTGGTTCTAATTCAGGTAGTGATATATCGCAATCTGGGCATGAATATTGTGTAGAACATAATTCTTCTTTTCCATCTATATCTAATAATACAAGTCCGTTTGCCAGTTTTAAAGCAAGTTCTATACTATCTGTTAATCTTCTATTTAGACCATCTTTAATTATAAGTCTGTCAATGATGACACTAATATTATGCTTAACATTTTTGTCAAGGGTTATTTCATCATCTAATTCATATGTTATGCCATCAATTAAAACTCGTACATAACCGCTTTTTTTGTACCCATCGAGTTGTTTTACATACTCTCCTTTTCGACCGCGAACCACAGGCGCCATAATAATTACTTTAGCACCCTGAGGGTGAACCATAATTTTATCAATAATCTGATCGATAGTTATACTCTTTATTACTCTGCCACAATGTGGACAATGTGGCACTCCTATGCGTGCATATAGCAACCTAAGATAGTCATATATTTCTGTAACAGTACCAACAGTACTGCGAGGATTTTTACTAGATGTTTTCTGGTCAATAGCTATGGAAGGGCTTAATCCATCTATGGCATCAACGTCTGGTTTTTCCATTTGACCTAGAAATTGTCGTGCATAACTTGATAAACTTTCTATATATCGCCTTTGCCCCTCAGCAAATATTGTGTCAAAGGCAAGGGATGATTTACCACTACCACTTAATCCAGTGAATACTATTAATTTATTGCGTGGTAAAACAACAGTTAGGTTTTTGAGATTATTTTCTCTTGCGCCTCGAACAATAATTGAATCTTTGGTTATTTCCCCTGAAGAATTGATAGATAAATCAAATTTGTTTTTCATGTAAAGCTTTACCTTTTGCGTTAATTATAATTTAAATTAAAAACAAAACAACCAATCATTGCTGAAAAATATTTCCAAGAACAAACAAAAATCAGATAAAAACAGATATTTAATTTTCTGTGTATGCCGATATTCTATGATGGAATCTGAAACGTGTGTGTCTGTGTATTATGTTAAACAGGCGCAACATAAAAATTCCTGGAATTTCATTCATATCATGACTATAATTTAAGTGACAATGAATGTGCAAACTAAAAATTGGAGTATATCTAATTGTTGGGTAATATAGAGAGAATCTCCGGATAAATAGATCTGTGATGAGATAGGCATAGAGATTTTCAAAACGACAAAACCAATTATTTATTGCAAAGGAAATTCCACAGGTTCATTTAAAAATATTTTCTGATTATTTAAAATAATCAAAAAAGGTATGAATAGGTGTTATATTTCTCTAATAATTATTATACCAAAAAACAAAACAAAAAACAAATTTAAGTCTTTAAATAAAGTACAAAACAAATCCTGTTAGATTAAAAAAATTATTTGAATACATAATAAAAATATCTAATTACACTCTTTTAAAAAATACAATTACATAGTATTGACAAGCAATTAATCATGTGCTAAAATAGATAACATCCTATAAAATATTACACTTTTATCGTAATGATCAAAAATTGAGTTGATTATGATTTAAGGTAAATGCCAATCACTAATAACATTGATTGTTCGTCTAAAACAATTATCATGAGGTTAAATTAATTTCATAATATTAAAAGCAAGTAGTTAGCAAACGCGGCTGATTTGTTAAAAAAACCACATAAGGCATTATTTGTTTTAAAAGTGATGATTTAAGTTACATTGTCTAGTGAATTGAGTAATTATTAGGTCTGTTGCAAAGCATACGCTCGTCCTAAGCAAAAAACATAAGACGATACATCTCGCGAGATCTGCACTAGAGAATGGCATGCGGCGCTTCTTGTGATAAGAATGGAAATCATCAGATAAATCCTCCCTAATTTTTAATCATAGTAAGCTATCAATCAATTGAGTAAACTCGTTTGCACTCTGCATAACTAGTGCGAGTGTTAAAAATAGTGAGACAATTAAAAACATCATGTATTGTAATATAGTGTCAAAGCAGAAAAAAGCATGATAATGATAATAAAATTGACCTTTTTAACAATTTATGTTAAAATTTATTAACTGACGCGTAACTATTATGAAGTTGTGCTGATAACAAGATAATTCAATTAAACTTTATCTGAAGTGGAATGGCATTTTTATTAGGAGCAAATAGACTATGAACAAACGCACGCTAGATGTTTTAGCAGTAGTTTCAAAAATATCAAAAGATGGCGAATCAGCAGTAATAGAAAGTTCAGATTTCTTTAACGCTGTACCAAATTTAAATGCCGAAGAATTAGATGATATAATAAAAGAGTTAGCACTCACAGAATGCGTTAAATTGCGATATCATAAAGATAATGATTACTGTTTAACTACATTACCAAAAGGAAAAATAATAGTTGAAAGCGATGTAAGGACAAAAAAAGGTGTAAAAAGCAGTATTAATGATTCATCGCTCAGCATAAATATTGATTATAAAAAAATTGCTAAAACATCATTTACGTCTGGGTTTTTAGGAGCTTTCATTGCAGGTGTTATTATGTTGGCTGTTTATTTGATAATTGAATTTGTTGGTTAAGGAGTATTTTATGGCCTTAAGTAAAAAAGAAAAAAATCTAATGAACGTGATATATGGTATTGCGACACAGAATGCAGGCCAATGTCTCGTAACACCGCTTGAAATATTAGCAAAAATCCCATACAAGGTAAAATTTTCGGAATTGGATTTGCAACCAATTTTAGATGCACTGTCTTATGATGGTTATTTTGAATATGAATTAACGTCAAAAAAAAGTGAACCTGTTTACCTCATAACACTAAAGGAAAAAGGGAATGCATACGAAAGAGAAAAAAAACATGACAGAAGAAAGATTTACACTCGTATTATTATGACTATAATATGTGCACTTTTAAGTTGGGCTGTTAAAATGATAATAGATGCTATAATAAAATAATGAATGAGAAATTTACACTTAAAAGCAATTACAACCCATGTGGTGATCAGCCAGAAGCTATTCATAAATTACTAGATGGCATATCGAAAGGCAACAGATTACAGGTTTTACTCGGCGTTACAGGAAGTGGTAAAACTTTTACAATGGCCAATATTATAAACAAACTAAACAAACCAGCACTTATTATCGCGCATAACAAAACATTGGCTGCCCAATTGTGTAATGAGTTTAGAGAACTCTTTCCCGAAAACAGAGTGGAATATTTTGTTTCATATTATGATTATTATCAACCCGAAGCATATATTCCAAGAAGTGACACATATATCGAAAAGGACATGTCGATAAATGATGAAATAGACAAACTGAGGCATAGTGCAACTTCTTCACTAGGAGAGCGCAGCGATGTTATAATAGTTGCATCAGTTTCCTGTATTTATGGATTAGGTGCTCCTATAGAGTATTTTAATAGTGTAGTTTCCATAAGGCCTGGTGATCTCATAGAAAGAGATGAACTAATAGATAAACTTGTTGGAATACAATATAAAAGAAATGATATAGATTTTTTGCGCTCTTCATTTAGAGTAAGAGGTGATTCTGTTGAAATATTTCCTGCTAGCAATACGACAACGGCCATAAGATGTGAGTTTTTTGGTAATGAAATAGAAAGAATCGTAGAATTTGATGTTGACTCGAGAAAGCAAATTTGTGAATTAAATCACGCCGCAATTTTTCCTGCATCACACTATATTCTAGGAGATTTAAGGGATGAAGCAATAAAACAAATAAACATAGATTTAGCAGAGAGGATAAAATATTTTGAGGATCATGGTCAGCTAATAGAAGCTCAGCGAATTAAAGAGCGTGTGCGATATGATGTGGAAATGATAAGTGAAATGGGTTATGTTAATGGTGTTGAAAATTATTCTAGGTATTTTGATGGGCGCGCTCCAGGCACGGCACCTTTTACATTGATGGATTATTTTCCAAATGACTATATAACTTTTATAGATGAAAGCCATATAACTATACCACAAATTAGAGGAATGTATAATGGAGATTATGCTAGAAAAAAAAATCTAGTGGAATTTGGGTTTAGATTACCAGCGGCTTTTGATAATAGGCCACTGAATTTTGCTGAATTTAATGAGCGAATAAAACAAGTAATATGTGTCTCCGCAACTCCTGCTGAGTATGAACTTAGCAATTCGGCACAAATAGTAGAGCAAGTTGTTAGACCTACTGGTTTGTTGGAACCACCTATTACTATAAGAAGTACAAATGGACAAATTGATGATTTGATATCAAAAATAAATAAAGCGACAGGTGAAGGTGGACGTACGCTCGTTACTACTTTGACAAAACGAATGGCTGAGGGGTTAACAAACTATTTGAGGGAGCATAAAATTAAAGTTGAATATATGCATAGTGAAATTAAAACACTAGAAAGGATTGATATAATTAATAGATTAAGGTTAGGCGACATTGATGTTGTAGTAGGAATTAACCTTTTGAGAGAGGGTTTGGACATTCCAGAGGTTTTACTTGTAGTTATTTTAGATGCGGACAAAGAAGGTTTTTTAAGGTCAAGATCCTCACTTATTCAAACTGTAGGGCGCGCGGCACGAAACAAGGATGCAAGGGTAATTTTTTATGCAGATAATATTACTGGAAGCATGAGTGCTGCAATAGACGAAACGAACCGAAGACGCAATAAACAGATAGAATATAATATAATAAATAGAATAACGCCTAAAACAATTATTAAACCTATAAAGAATACTCTTATTATATCGAAGAAAACTAAACAAAGTGAAAAACTAGAAACAAAGAGAGATATAACAAGAGAGATTGAACGCTTGACTCAAGAAATGCAAGAAGCAAGCAAAAACTATGATTTTGAATCTGCCATAGTTTTGCGTGATGAAATACTGGAATTAAAAAGAAAAAGAGAGCAAATACAAGAATGAAATATTCTGATGGTGAGTATTTCCTAGAAAACTCTGGAATTTGTATATTTTACCAATAAATCCCAAGTTTGCAATTTCTTTTGGCAAACCAGCATACAAAAATTTTATACTAACCTAAATCCCATTTTGTAACTAGGTTGGTGTTTTTACATCGAATGCAGTTAGTATCTCCCTCTGTGCTGCACCCACTTCTGAATAAATTTTTCCATAATGCCCTGAATATTTTATTAGTGAA
>JAIRKT010000078.1 GCA_031259965.1 Christensenellaceae bacterium
ATATACTAGCAAAATAACTAATATTAAATATGATTTAAATTTTAAAATGCTAAAAAAAAATTAATCTCTATTGATTAATTTTTTCTGGGATGTAAATTTAGGTTTCTGGTTGTCCCCATTAAAATAAAAATGCAAATAGGATTATGCACTTATTATAAACAAAAACTAAGAGCCATCTAACAAACATAAATGCTTAATAGTGAAAAAAGGTGCTAATTTATTTGACAAAATACAATAAAATACATATAATATATAAACGATAATTAGGCGGCGTAATATTCTCCTATTATCAACTATAAATCTTGAGGATATATGTGTCATGAAAGAAAACATCCATCCAGGTTATTATCAAACTGATGTAGTTTGCGCTTGCGGCGCAACATTTAAAACTGGAACTACTAAAAAAACGAACACACTAAAAGTAGATATTTGCAATCAATGTCATCCTTTTTATACAGGTAAACAAAAAATTGTAGACACAGGTGGACGCGTTGACAAGTTCCGTAAGCGTTATGGGCTTAATTAACAAATCGCCTTGTCTAATTAATGAATTAACTTTTTAGCAAATGGCATATGCCAACAACGTGAGATAACAACGCGGGCGCTGAGTTTGGGAATATCCTAGAAGCGTTACCGCGTTTTTTGTTAAATGGCGTGGTTTGATACAAGAGTAGGAATTACATGGAAAAGAAGAAATTAACTAAAATAGGTGGACAGGCGGTAATTGAAGGTGTTATGATGCGTGGTAAAAGTGTTATGGCGACCTCTGTGCGCGATCCACAAGGTGTTATTCAAACTGAAAGCGTTAGATTTAAACCATTAGTAGAAAGGTCAAAGGTTTTTAAAATTCCAATTTTGCGAGGTGTTTTGTCATTCGTGACGAGCATGGTTACTGGAATGAAAACATTGATGCGCGCAGCAGAGGTTTTTGGTGAAGTAGCTGATTCAAAACCGTCAAAATTTGAAGTATGGTTAGCTGAAAAGCTAAAATTGAATCTAATGTCTATAGTTAGCGCGATAGGTGTTGTCCTTGGTTTGGTTTTAGCTGTAGGGCTTTTTATATTGTTGCCTAATTGGATCACAGATGGGATATATTCCTTAATTCCTCTAGACAATATAGGCAAAATACCACAGAGTATAATTAAAAATCTGACGAGTGGTGTAATAAGAATAGTTATATTTGTAACATATATTTTGTTATGTACTCTTATGAAGGATATAAAACGATTGTTTTCTTACCATGGTGCGGAACACAAAACTATAAGCTGCTATGAAAACGGTTTGGAATTGTCAGTAGAAAACGCAAAAAAAATGACAAGAATCCATGATAGATGCGGGACGACGTTTATGATTCTTGTAATGATTTTAGGAATAATATTTTTCTCGTTTTTTGGTTGGCAGGAAATATGGCTTAGAATGCTAATAAGAATAGCTGGCATTCCAATAGTGGCAGGGATAAGTTATGAAGTTCTAATGTTTTTAGCTAAATTTGATAATCCACTAGTTCGTATTATAAAAGCGCCTGGACTTTTATTGCAAAAGGTTACAACACGCGAGCCTGATGATTCAATGTTAGAGGTGTCAATTTGCGCTTTTAAAACAGTTCTAAACATGGAAGCGGATCTAACAATTCCCGAAACAAAATTCATAACAGTTATAAACACAAAAACGGCTATTGATGAATTAAAAAAGAAATTAGGCAGTTATCAAGATGAAGCGGAAGAAATTTTAATGTCTATACTTGGTTTAACAAAAAGGAGTGAATTAAGAATTGCAAGACTTAACAATTTGCAATTTGACAGGGCACTTACACTAGCTGCAATTAGAGTTAGTGGAATGCCACTACAATATGCGCTGGGCGAGGTGTGTTTCTACGGATTTCTTTTTGATGTGGATGAACGCGCTCTAATCCCTCGTTTTGAATCGGAGTTGTTAGTAAAAGAAGTGGTGGAACTTGCTAAAAGCTATGAGGACGTTAAAATTCTCGAGTTGTGTACTGGATCTGGTGCAGTGGCTTGTAGCATAGCTAAAACTTTAGGAATCGAAGTAGACGCGAGTGATATTTCAAATAAAGCATTGGAACTAGCACAAAAAAATGCTAGCAAAATAGGAGCGAACGTAAAATTTATTTTAAGCGATATGTTTGAAAAAATAGATGGCAAGTATGATATAATCGTTATAAACCCACCATATATTGCTTCATCTGAAATAGACTCACTAGATGCGAGTGTCAAAGATTATGAACCACGTGAAGCTTTGGATGGAGGCCTAGATGGATTGGACTTTTACAGAAAAACACAAGCAGATTATGAAAAACATCTAAATGAAAAGGGCCTTCTAGTTTTAGAAGTAGGTATAAATCAAAGTGAGTTAGTAGCTAATTTGTTTTCTAACAAATCAGTAAAAATTGTTAAGGATTACAACTCACCAGCAATTGATAGGGTGCTTGTTATAACAAGCGGCATAGAGTAAAAGGAGGAAATTATATGATAGCTAAAGAAAAATTAGAAACGATGAAGTCGCGTTTTTCAGAGCTCTCACAACTAATAGCTGATCCAAGCATTGTGCAAAAACAGGATGAATGGAAAAAATATGTAAAGGAATATGCTACGCTGCAACCTATAGTTGATGCATATTACGAATACTTAAAACTTGAGGAGTCACTAGAAGAATGTCGGATAATGATGAAAAATAATGATTCTGATTTAGCGGAGATGGCGGAAATTGAATATTACGAAATACGAGACAAAAAAGAGCTAAAAGAAAATGATATAAAGCTTATGCTTCTGCCTAGTGACCCTATGGATGAGAAAAATGTTATTTTAGAAATTAGACCAGGTGCAGGTGGTGAGGAATCTGGCTTGTTTGCTTTTGAACTTTTAAGGATGTATAAGCGCTTTGCAGAACGTCTTAAATGGAAAGCGGAAGATATGGAAATCAATGAAACCGAACTGGGTGGACTAAAAGAAGCAGTTATAATGATTACTGGTAAGGGTGCTTATTCTAAACTAAAATATGAAAGTGGTGCGCACAGGGTACAACGAGTGCCTGAGACCGAATCACAAGGGCGTGTTCATACTTCTACCGCAACGGTAGCAGTATTACCAGAAGCAGAGGATGTGGATGTTGAGATAAGCGAAAAGGATCTTAAAATAGACACATATAGAAGCGGCGGTGCGGGAGGACAGCATGTTAATAAAACAGAAAGCGCAATAAGAATAACTCATTTGCCTACTGGTATAATTGTTGCATGTCAAGACGAAAGATCGCAGATGAAAAACAGAGATCGTGCCATGAAAATACTAAAATCGCGCATATATGAATTTTTGCAATCTGAAAAGGATAAACAATATGCGGAGAACAGAAGAATACAAGTGGGAACTGGTGATCGCTCGGAGCGAATAAGAACATATAATTATCCGCAAGGGCGTGTAACTGATCATAGAATATCAATGACATTGTATTCATTAAATGATTTTCTAGATGGAAATATGTTTGAAATAATTGAGGCATTAGCACTAGCGGACAGAAACAAAAAATTGCAAAGCCAATAGAATTATATAAAAAAATCTAACAACAATTAAAGGCGTGTGTAACAATCTTTTATAAAGGATAAAGCAATGAAAGAAAAACTTTTTTTTAATCAAAAAAGAAACATGATAGAAGTTCATAATTATACTCACAAGTTGCAGGATGTTGAAGAACCACAACTTTTTCGAGACATTTTTGAGTTTGGTGAAATTCCAAAAATAGCTTTTAATTTTACTAATGTGCCTATGTATAGTCCAGATGAGATTTGGATTACAGATACTACATTCAGAGACGGTCAACAGTCACAATCACCTTTTACTGTAGAACAGATTGTTGATTTGTTTGCTTTGCTATCTAAACTAGGAGGGCCTAAAGGAAAAATACGTCAAAGCGAATTTTTCATATATTCAGAAAAAGACAAAGAAGCTGTTAGAAAATGTAGAGATTTAGGATTAGAATTTCCAGAGGTTACTAGTTGGATTAGAGCGACAGAAAATGATTTCAAATTAGTAAAAGAAATGGAGTTGAAAGAAACAGGCATACTGGTTAGTTGCTCTGATTATCATATATTCAAAAAGATGAACATGACAAGGCGTGGTGCTATGGAAAAATATTTAAGTATAGTTAAAGAAGCACTGAATGAAGGAATCCGTCCTAGATGTCATTTTGAGGATATTACACGTGCTGATTTCTATGGGTTTGTTGTTCCCTTTGCTGCAGCACTTAAAGATTTGTCTGTTGAGAGTGGAATTCCTATTAAAATCAGAGCCTGTGATACACTAGGTTATGGAGTATCATTCCCAGGTGCCGCTATGCCGAGAAGTGTGCCAGGGATAATATATGGATTACATCATTATGCGGAATTTCCGAGTGAGTTGTTAGAATGGCATGGGCATAATGATTTTTACAAGGTAGTAAATAACGCAACGACAGCATGGTTGTATGGCGCATCAGCCGTGAATTGCGCTCTTCTAGGGATTGGTGAGCGGACCGGAAATTGCCCCCTTGAAGCTATGACTATTGAGTATGTGTCTATAAGAGGCACAGCAGATGGAATGAACCTTGCTGCAATAACTGAAATTGCTGAATATTTTGAAAAAGAAATAGGATACGATGTTCCACCTAGAACACCATTTGTAGGAAGAAATTTCAATTTAACAAGAGCAGGCATACATGCAGACGGGATGTTAAAAGACCAAGAAATTTACAATATTTTTGATACAGAAAAAATATTAAAACGTCCGCCTACTGTAGCAGTAGACAGTCATAGTGGCACTGCGGGAATAGCATATTGGATAAATGGTTATTTTAAATTGGAGGGTGACCAAAAAATAGATAAACATAACCCTTTAGTCGAAAAAGTTAAAAAATTTGTTGATCACGAATATTTAAATGGTCGCAATACCTCCATGAGTGACGTTGAGCTTTTAGAAATTTGCAAAAAAGTGGACAAGAAAAAATGTGCGATGTTAGAAAGAAAAGTTAATAAGTAGCAAAGCAAATTTATTAAGCCATATAGAAACGCAGACAAGGCGCGGGGGACAGAGCAAAAAAAGTGGTTTTTTGAACATTCAACATAACATAATTGCTAGTTAATTTATTTGCAATTTTATAGTTGATGTGTTAAAATTTTTATTATAAAATAATTGGAGGATTATTAACATGTGGCAGTATATTCTCGTTTTTGCTGGGCTATTTGTTTTTATGATAGTTTTTTCCATAATTCCAAATAGACGCAAACGAAAAGAGCAAGCTTTAATGATGCAGAGCATAACCACAGGCGATAAAATACTAACAATTGGTGGATTTGTGGGTACTGTTGTTGAATATAATTCAGACACAATGCGTTACTATGTAAACATGGCAAGAGAAGGTGAGGGAGAACCACCTATTATTGTTGTTATTATGAAAGATGCCATTAGATCGAAATTAAATTAGTAAAGTATCAGAGTAATAGAGCTAGAGCAAAATATAGAATTGTTTGTTATTGACTTTTGTTTGGATAATTATGCTTTTTATTCAAAAAAAAACAAAATTTAAAACTTGCAATGCAAAAATGAAACAACTTTAAAATTAACAATTAAGCGCCTACTTTGTAGGCGTTTTAAGCATATTCAAGATTTCATGTTTTAGGGTAGCCTTTCATTCTTAAATTGTCAAAAAGCGTTGCATATTGTTTTTCTACAAAAACCGACGTAATGTTTAGAAATCACATAAAAACCGACTAAAAGTCCAAAAATTCGTTCATGGTAAATGCTTGAAAGGGATCAAAATTTTTGATATAATGCACTTAGCCACAAATAGAGGTTAATTTTTATAAAAGTAATTTAATGCATGTACCATCCTATCAACTAACGCAAAAGATGGTATGAATATTGACTATAGTGAATAATGGGTATAAGGAGAAAATTATGAACAATTATCGGATTTTGATTTTAGGTTCTTCTAGTTTTCTAGAACGGTTTAATAAAACTGGTAACAAATTAGAAATCATAGGGACGTCTACTATTGATGAAGCTGAAAGGCACATAGTGAGAACTGTCCCTGCTGCTGTTATAACCGAGTTAACCATACCAACAGCGGAGCGATATGAGTTTATATCAGGTTTGAATGCGCTTCCTGATAGGCCTTTGCAAGTGGTAGTTGGATCTCTAGCAGATGAAAATTATTATGAACGCGCAAAAAGAATGGGTGCAAAATTTAGTTATAAAGAACCATATGAAACAGATATGATTTTTGATGATATTCAAAATGCGCTTATGGATTTAGAATTCAGTGAGACAATCGATATTAAAAACACGTCTGATCGTGCTTTAGATGAACGATTAGCACACATTTTGATATCCGCTGGAATTCCACCACATATTAGAGGCTATCAATTTTTAAGGGAGGCTGTTAAATTATCAACCAGGTCTCCATCTATGATTAACAACATAACAAAGCGTTTATATCCAGCTGTTGCCTTAAAATTTAACACAAGCCCTAGTAAAGTTGAGAGGGCCATCCGCCACGCAATCGAAGTTGCATGGGAGCGAGGCAAAATAGAAAATATAAATGCGTTATATGGAATAAAAATTTTTGCAAAAGGTGAAAAACCTACGAATGGTGAGCTAATAGCTCTTGTGAGCGACAAGCTCATAATAGAATGTGTTTAAAAATAGTGCATTTTTAGTTTGTAAACATTTGCTATTGTCACAGATATAAAAATCTGTAGAGAGTCGCTACATAAATTTTCAAAATAAAAGCAGGAGATAGCAGATAATTAGTATTGGTTTTAAGCAATATAGGTTATTTTGTTCAAGAATTCATAGGTAGATGCAAATCTTAGCGAAACATCCGATCCACCTTTTATAGCTAATTTTAAGCCCACATCTGCGTCCGTTGATATGTCTGATATATTTACTATAACTCGAACGGTTTTGCCAGACTTAAACATTGTTTTATCATAAGAATCCAATTTGTATTCCTTGATTTGAGAATTTTTTCGCTCAACTATGCAAAATGATGAAAAATTAAGAGGCGCGACCATTCCATAATTAGTAACTGAGAACTCTAAGGAATTTCCTTTCCGCTCTACATTAGATAACACCAAGTGATAACCAACATGATACCTGATATAGTCATATGCTGATATGCTAGTTGGATTGTTATTTTCGTCAACTAAAAGAGCAGGATTAAAAATCAAATTGGCATCTTCCAAATCTTCTTTTGTGAAATAAATATTTTTCCAGCGTTCTAAGCTGTATGGAGGATTTTTAGTATCTTCTATATAATTGTGTCTCAAAGAAAAGGTATTTATAGAATATAATTGCAATTGTTTTATTACATTTATGGCATCTAAATTATTAAGTGGATAACTATTTGGGTCGTCATCCATGTAGGCACTACCCCAAGGCATTTCAGCGTCATTTAAGGTGGTTTTAAACATTTCATAATCCTCAACATTTTTGTTTGAATCTCCATAGTATGACCATTTATGGGCAGGATCACCGATTATATAATCGTCATGCATTCCTATTCGTCCTGTGTCTAAAAATTCATGAGCCATTTTGTTGCGAAGATGTTCGCTTCTCACCTGTAAATAAAGTCTAGATGGGAGCATATTAAACAGTTTTTCAAAAACAATTCCGATATATTTATCTTTAAGATTCTTATTTGAATGTCCCTCGCCCCAACTGCCAACAATGCCTGCTTGGACCGCATAAACTGTATCGGCGAATAAATCAATATTATTCTTGATCCACTCTGATATTTGATTTAAATGAGCATCAACATATTTATATGCAGCGTCTGTTACGGATTCTGTAGAATATGCAAATCTTAATAAAATGCGTATATTGTTTTCTTTAAAAACCAAAAGATATTTTTCGAGTTGTTGAAATGCGTTGCTGTCAATTATTTTTGTTTTGTTAAAATTTGTTAAATAAACATATGCCTGAAAGATTTGAGGCTTATCATTTTCATATGTTGCTAGTTGATCTCTAATTGTTTGATAGGGATCACTATTACTCAAAGGATAACCCACAGCGTTGCTACCATTTCCTAGGGTTATGTAAGTTTCGCCTCGCAGCCCTCTGTCAGGATTAGTTAAAATAATAGCTGCATTTGAGCTGGTTAAACTGTGCTCTGAAATTTCGGTTATATAAGGCGCATCCTCGAATGTCGCTTGCAGTGCTTCCATTTCGAGTGTGTCATCACTCCAATTTGCCAAAGTCACATGAGGCGGCGAGCATGCTAATAAATTTGCTGCGAGAAAACAACTAAGTATCATAAAAACAAGTCCTTTAAATAAATTGAATTTAGCTTTTTGCATAAATTTCTCCTAGATGGTAGTAAGATTAATAAAATCTTATCTATTGAATTGCAGTATCTGTATGCAGCCCAAGTTAAAAAGATGACAAAAACATAGATGGAACATATAGTAACATGTTTGAATTTTTGCCTATACTAAATTGCGTAGTATACTCTCTTTTGCAATAATCATTTGTCTATCCTTAAAATCACAGATTTGAGATAAAGACTCTCATCTAGATTTAATAATGGTGAATGATCAGGAGATTGTGTTCCGTAATCTATTAAACGCGCATTTACCATAGCGTGGTTTGAACTCTCTCTTAGCATATCAAGAAACATATGTTGAGAGATATGTTGTGAACAACTATACGTTAAAAGAATACCACCTGGGTTTAGTAGTTTCATAGCTAGAATGTTTATATCCCTATATCCAGCAAGGGCCTCTTTAATTTTATCCCTTGTTTTTGCGAAAGCAGGAGGATCTAATACAATAATATCATATTTAATGCCAGCCGATTTAGTTTTTCTTAAAAACTCAAAAACGTCTGCTTGTATTGTGTCGATATTGGACAGGGAGTTAAGTGCTGCATTTTGTTTGAGGGCTGCTAGTGAATTTGCGTCTATGTCAACAGCAGTAACCGAAGAAGCACCTCCACTGGCCGCTACGAGGGAAAACCCTCCCTGATTACAAAAAGTGTCGAGTACTGTTCTGCCCAAAACGTAAGATCTGAGTTTTGCGCGATTTTCTTTTTGATCGAGAAAAAATCCGGTTTTTTGGCCGTCTAACAAGTTTAGTTTAAATTTAATATTATTTTCTGTGATTATCAAATTTTCGTCTAGCGAGCCATATAGAATATTTTTTTCTTCTTGCAAACCTTCTTTTAATCTTACTTTAGAATCACTGCGTTCTACGATGCAAGCTGGGTCAAAGAGGTTTTTAAGAATATCAATGATCATGCTTTTTCTGCGGTCCATGCAAAGTGACAAAAACTGAACTGACAAATGATCAGCGTATTTATCAACAATTAAACCAGGCAGGAAATCATTTTCGCCAAAAACAACGCGATAGGTGTTCTTAAAACCCAGCGATAATCTAAAAGCGTTTGCGTTAACAATGCGATTCTCAAAAAATGATTTGTCAATCTCGACATCATTGTATGAAACCATGCGGACGATGATTTTTGAAAAGTGGTTAATAAAGCCCAGTCCGATAAACTTGCGATCAAAATTTTCTACCTTACAAACAGAACCAGGCACATCTTTCCCTTCAATTTTATATACTTCATTCGCATATATCCATGGGTGTCCGTGTATAATGCGTTTATCTTCAGTTCTTTTAAGTATTACTGTATACATCTGCAGAAATGAAACTCCTCATTAAAATATTAACTCCTTGAATTCAAATCCCTCATTAGAAGATCCATATCCTTTTTTACAAAAAATTGTTTAAGCGAATAACTAATCTTATCAAACATCTCTACATAAAGTGGATAATCATCTTTGTTAATATTAGATAAGACAAATTCTCGGGTGTTATCTCTATCACGCTCAATGCCCATTCTAATCCTGATAAAATCGCGTCCGCATTCATCAATTATGCTTTTTAGCCCATTGTGTCCACCAGAACCGCTCGAATATCTAACGCGTGTTGTGGCCTTAGGCAGATCTAAATCATCGCATAAAACGATAGTATCAGATATGTTTGCTTTGTATTTTGTGAGCAGTTCAACTATTGATGTGCCACTGCAATTTACAAAGGTTGTAGGTTTTGCTAAAACAATATGTTCGTTATTATAGTGCAGTGAGGCAGTGAGTGCCTGACATTCCTTCTTATTGAATTTGACATTCAACGATTCGGCGAGATGTGTAACTGCTAGGAATCCTAGATTATGGTATGTAAATTTATATTTCTCTCCAGGATTTCCTAATCCTACAATGATAAGCATTTGTTAGCACCTCTTAGCTTTAAAAAAATCTGTTAAAAGGGTTTTGCATTCATGTTCCATAATGCCCCCCTCGATTTCTAGTTTATGATTAAATGGAAAGTCGGATAATTTTAACAGGCTTCCAAAGCAACCATATTTAGTATCCCAGGCACCGAAAAACAATCTTCGCACGCGTGCTGCAAGCAGCGCGCCTGCGCACATTAAACATGGTTCTAGTGTGACGTAGATATCTGCGTTGTCTAGATTCCAACTACCAATTTTAGCCGTGGCTTTTCGGATTGCAACAATTTCGGCATGTTGCGTAGGATCATTATATTTTTCCTTCTGATTAAATGCTTTAGCAAGTATAATTCCATCTAAAACAATAATTGCGCCAACGGGCACATCGCCTTTTAATTCAGCCTTTTTTGCCTGGGCTATAGCCATTTGCATATAAAAATCTTTATACATAAAGCATGCTCCAATCGCTATTTGTGGTAAGGCGAACCATTAATTACTGAAAGCGCGCGATATATTTGTTCCGCCAAAACAATGCGCGCTAATCTGTGAGGGAGTGTTATTTTGCCGAAAGAAATAATTTTATTAGCTTTGGCGTGTACGTTTGGATGACACCCTCTCGACCCACCGACGATATATGTAAATTCCGAAATGCCGTTTAGTGCGTTAGATGTAATAATTTTTGCAAAACCAGCATCATCTATTATAATACCTGTTCTGTCTGTTAAAATTGTGTAGCCAGATAATTTGTTTAAAATGTGCTGTGATTCAGCGAGGAGTTGCGCGTTAATATCGAGTATTTTGCTTTGTTCAACCACCTCAAACAGAGAGAGTTTTGCATATCTAGATATTTGCTTAGCATAGTCCGAATAAGCATCATCCCAATAGGATTCTTTGAGTCTACCGACCGCTATTATGTTTATTTTAATCAACGCAAAAGACCCCATATGAAAGTAAATATGGTAGTTATTGTTGTTATAGTAACAGCAATAATTAAAGGCATATGATTATAAAGCTTTTTTAGAGGGTTTAGAGGTTTTCTGGCCTCATATTCATCAGTGTTTTTTGACACATTGTTGTTGAAAAACACATAATTAAAATCATTTGTATCCTCGATGTCTTCACCCTTTGATGTAGAGTTAATATTGTGAGATGAAAAATGGATAGAGGAAAGTTCATTTTTATCATGATTAATTTTTTGGAGTTTATCAATTTCTCGAATACCATAATATATTCCAAAAATTGTAAAAGCTACTATTATTATCGTTAGAATTGGATATGAGATAATAATTGTGAATAGATTATTTAGAAAATTATAGTAAGTGTCATTTGTTTGCTCGCTATATGAACTCATTATAATCAAAAAATTGTTAATAAAATGAATTATCATCGCTGGTATTATACTACGTGCTTTCAATGCTACTTGTGCTAATATAATGCCGATTATAAAAGCAGAAACGAATTGTGAAACATTTTGATGAACGAGTCCAAATAACAATCCTACTAGAATTAATTTAGTTGAGTCTCTTTTGATATCTGTGAGAGCGTTGAGTAATAATCCTCGATTAGTAACTTCTTCAAAAACAGCAGGTAAAATTGCACTAGTTGCGATTTCTAAAATTAAAACCTCTGGTGAGCTAAAAATAGTATTAACGCCTGATGAATAAGTAAACCCCGCTTTTTTAAACAAAAATTGAACATAAGTGGATATAATGATATTTAGCACATAAACGCACAATCCTATGGTTATTGCATAAATTATTATCGAAAGAGAAATTTTTGATTTGATTTTTGTATCTACGAAGAAACTAGAGGTTTTCTTTGTTATTAATAGTTTGTATAGTACAAATGGAATAATACCTAGACAGACAATTTGAAAAAATATTGAAAACAACCAATCAGTTAAATTAGAGGAAAGCGAAGATTCCGCAAACATCATACGAGTAATTGGTAACAATAAAATCGTTACTAAGAAAATAAGTCCAAATTTAAACGATTTACTCATTTTGCCTCCCCCGATACTAAGGTATTTAAGATTAACATAACAAGCAAGAAAACAATAGCAATTTCGATAGAATGTTTGTTTAAAAAATTAATAAACTTACTATTCTCATGCGTGCTATTTGAAACAGCTTGAAAAGTATTTGCATTTTGTTCTGCTGGAATGGGATCTTGTTTTTTAAAGAAATTTAAAAACCTCTTTTTTTCTGAGTCCGCTCCTCCGAGTCTGACTATTAGTAGTATGCAAGGATACAAAACAACTATTCCAATAACAAAAATTATGAGCAGGGTTATTAGACCTTCAACAGAAGCATTGCCGAGTTTTATATCAATTGCTGGCATATATCTTGCTAAAAGAACAGCAGTAAGGTTGTTAGAAAAATGAATTAGATTTGCAAAGAAGAGATTTGACGTAGTAGCAACAACGAGGCACAAAATCATAGATAATGCAAACTGGTGAACAATTTGTGCAAGGTTTCCATGAAATAATGCAAATATTATTGAGGTTAAAAAAGCCGCTTTCAAATTACCACGTTTTCTAAGCGAACCAAACAAGAAACCTCTAAATATGAATTCTTCGAAAAGTGAAGGGAGGAGGCATGCAAATATGATTTGAAACCAAATAGAAGAGGGTAGTTTGATATCTGGCATTAATTCTAAATAAGTTAACAACCAGTTGGTTGGATAAATAAATAACATATCTTGTGCAATTAAAGCAACAGGAATTATTACAGATAAAACATAAGGAGATATATCAATGCTTTTTCTGTATGGAAGTGTTGAAAAGGCGGCATTGGTTTTTTTTCTAAAAAAAATGATAATAGCTAGAAAAAAACCTAATTGTGAAAAAATGTAATTAAAAACTATGGCTTGAGAATTTTTAAGATTGAAAAGTTCCAAAAAGGTTTGGAGAATAAGAACTAATGGAAACCATAGTGCCAAAATCAAAATAGCGTTTGACTCTGAGATTTCTAAGGGGTTTGATTGGTTTTTCTGATTATTATAATTATAATTCATGGACTAATTTAAACCTCATGATCCTAAAATAATGGTATTTTAGCCAAATATTTAATGTCTGGGCGATCCGCTGTAGGACCTTCCGCTAAGACAAATAGTTTTTGCGAAGTATGTCCACCAGATTTTTGTACGAGCTCTTCAAGTGCCTGTAGGCTTTCGCCTGTTGAAATAACATCATCAATAATTGCGACTTTCTTCCCAGACAAAAGTTGCATATCATCGTATGATAAAAACAATTTTTGTATATTTTCTGTAGTTATGGATTTAACAACTACAAATATGCCATCTTTCATGTATTGTTTAGTTGCTTTTCTGGCTACAGCATAAAATTGATGCCCTAAATTTCTTGCTACACAATGCCCTAATTGAAGGCCTTTGCTTTCTGCAGTTAAAATTACATCACAATCATTTGCAAGTTCGGCGAGCTTAAGAGCGCAGTGTTCTGTTAATTGTGGTTTTCCATGAAGATTAAGAAAGGCTACTGTTACATTATCCGCAACGTTAACAAAGGGCAGTTTTGTTTGATAACCAGCTATGTCAATCAAATAAAAATTATTGTTCATAAAACACCTGTTTTTAGATAAAAATTAGATAATAATAAAATTGAGAATTTTTACAATGACAATTAGTTTGCAAACTCTAAACAAATCCTAGTTTTAGTCCAGAAAAAATGAAAAATTACAAACCGAGATCGACATATGAATGTTTTAATTCTTACCTTAGCGTATATAATGAAAAGCATGTAATTAATTATATAGTGTAAGGAAGAAAATATAGCCATATAATTATAAACAATTGAGCGGGAAGTTGCAAAAATTACAATACGATGTTTGAAAATTGTGACACTTAAATTTTTTGCGGGTTTAAGGCGAGAAAACACGAAAGCAAATATTAGAATTTTAAGGGAGCTTGACTATGCCCATTTTTATGTTGCTATGCTGCGATATAGAGACGTGTTGATAAAAACAATCAAATAGTGAGTGGGCTTTTAAATAGTGTAGGTGTTAGAATAGAAATTTAAGGGGACAAACAGAAACTTCGTTTTCAGGAGTTAAAAATCTTTAATATTTTTTTACATTTGCTTTTGTTTCTTGTAAAATTCCAATTTTATCCTATTATTGTATACATTTTATTTGATTTTATGTATTTTTTGTTAATTTTACTATTTTTAGGCATAATTATCCTGTTTTCTTGTTAGATGAATCATCATGTGTCCTTAAATAAATGTATCTCATAATGTTGTATATAAGATTTTTAGCAATATTTGGAATACTTGTAATTAAAACTATCATGGAAGGTAATGTGGAGGAAATTTATGCTACATACAAACAACGCATGGCTATTGAACAATGTTTTGACACCTTAAAAAATACTTTAAATCAAGATCGCAGCTACATGCATTCTGACACAGAATTTGAAGCATGGTGTTTTATAAACCACATTTCGTTAATATTAGGATATCGAATATTTAATACATTAAAGAGAAACAATTTATTAAAAACAAATTCATTGAAGGATGTTATAGCGATTTTGTCAAAAATCAGAAAAAGTAAAATAAATGGCATATGGAGAACACATGAAACAACAAAAAAAGTTATGGAACTAGTAAAAAAATTAAATTTAAATATCTAAATTTATAATAGGTTTTGAAAGCAAATTTTCATAAACTTGTACTTGCTATAAACCTAAATTGGAGAAGTTGCAGATTAAGTTCTATATTGTTTTAACCTAACATTAAGACTGAATTAATTCCGCTTGGCGGAGCACTAGGCTAGCAGTTTTCTCGGTACAAGTGTTGGGATATTCATGATTTTTTAGGACCTGCTTGATTTTGAGTTTCATTCTGGCTCGGGTATTAACTTTTTTTTGCCAGTCTACAGTCGCGTATTCTTCGACAATTTGCCTCAGCTCTTTAGCAATCATGCGTAATGTATCGTCTTTTATAAGTTTAGATATGTCCTTTTCAGTTACTAACGCATCGTAGAATGCTTGCTCGCGCTGTGTGTGAGGATCCATAGGGTGGTTGTACAGGTGTAATTGTTTGGCGAGATCTTTTAGTTGGAGTATTATTAGATTTATTTCATTGTCCTCAGTGAGGGGAGTATGAATTTTTGAAACTCTGCGCAATTGGTGTGTTTCATGGTTTTCCTTGCTTTCATTATACTTTTTTAAAGTTGCTTTCAAAAGTTCACTGTATACATTGGCTTTTGCTAGATTGGAAATTCTGAAATCCTGTAACGCATCATTTAAAAGTCTTGCCATAATTGTAACGAAAACGTGCGGTGGGTATGAATTTTGCAACTCATCTATTTTTGTGTCTTCTAATATATCCCAGGTGTTATGGTTATCTCCTGAATTATTTGTTTGTGTTAAAATTTTTACACCATCCGCCTTTATTGCTTCAGAGATTAGTATCTCTACATTTTTGTTAATATCAGATAAATTAAATTTGTGATCTCTACTATCGGATTCAAGCTTTTGGACAAAGTCGCGTATTGTAATGTAATATAAAACTTTATTTTTGGAGATGTCGTCCAAAACGCCACGCGCGATGATGTATGCTTCCTTTAATTGCTTCGTTAGTTTGAAATATTTTATTTTTTGTATGTCGTTGGAAAGCACAAAGTCCGCGCCACTTTGAATAGCTTTGAAGCGTAGGATGTCGTCGTTTGTAAAGAAGTCGGAATTGTCTATCGTTTCAAACATTTTGTCAAGATCAGATAAGATATCTTCAATAATTTCTTCTGCAAGATCTTTAATAGGTCTCAAGTTTAGTCTTTTGTCACGATCTGTATATTGATTTAATGCCTTTCTTAATTCATCTTCAATACCAATATAGTCTACTATTAAACCACTTCCTTTGCCAGTGTGAACGCGATTTGCACGTGCTACTGCTTGCATGAGGGTATGTCCTTCCATACGTTTATCAATATACATAACATCAAGATCTGTAACGTCGTAACCAGTTAAGCACATATCGACTACGATCATGATTTTAAGTTTACTATCACTTTTTTTAAATTCTTCCGTTTGTGATTTTCTGTATTTTGAATTCCTAAAAAGATCACGCATCTCTTTGCTGTCCTTGTTGCTTTCGGTAACAATTATAACAGTTTGCTCTTCTAATTCAGGTTTAATCTTTATAAAAAGATTATATAGGTCAAAAGCTATCTTACGATTCATACAGACAATCATGGCCTTTCCGTTTTGAGTATTTCTACGGTCGGAATAATGAGCGTATATATCTTCCGCTACAAGCTGTAGGCGGTTAGGCGCCCCAACTATTGTTTCTAAACGACTCATGCTTTTTTTGCTTTTTTCTATTGTTTCGTCTGGCACGCCTTCATCAGACCGAGAATTATAGTATTTATCTGTTTCTTTTAAAGTTTTATCGTCTAAAAGAATATTAACGACCCGCCTTTCGTAAAAAAGTTTAACGGTTGTGCCATCCTCTACAGATTGTGTCATGTCGTATGTGTCAATAACATTGCCGAAAATATCGCTTGTCGAGTGTTCTCTCGTTTCGACAGGTGTGCCCGTAAAACCTAAAAAGGTTGCGTTTGGCAGCGCTTCGCGAATGTGTTTTTCATAGCCATATATTAATTTGGGAATAATCACATTATCAGTGTTTTTTGTTAGTTGAATTTTTTCGTCAATACCATAATGACTACGATGAGCCTCATCGGAAAAAACGATTATATTGTCGCGCATATTTTGAGTAATGTTTTCCTTATCAATTTTTTGTATTGTGGTAAAGAAAATGCCACCTTTTTTAACCTCACTAATTTTTGATAGCAAATCAGATCGTGACTCTACCATAACAGGAGTGGTGCGCAGAAACACCTCCGCATTAGAGAATGTTGAGAAAAGTTGATTATCAAGTTCATTTCTGTCCGTCATTATTATTATAGTTGGGTTTTTAAACGTTATATCTGTAATCAATCGGTGTGCTAGCATCACCATCGAGAACGATTTACCACTCCCCTGCGTGTGCCAAATTATGCCCGCTCTTCCGTCGCCATTTGGTTTTTTACATGTAGTTATGCTTTTAAAGGCTTTTAAAACGCCGAAATATTGATGGTATTTAGCCAAAATTTTAATTGGTTTTTCCTTATCTTTGTGCATAAAGAAAAGATAGTTTTTTATAATATCCAGTAATCGAGCTCTATCAAACATTCCATTGAGCAGAACGTTTAGTTTATAAGAGTAATTATTTTCATATCTATTTTCACCATTCGAGCTTTTCCATTCGCTGTATTGCGGGTAGTCACTTGTTAGAGTTCCTACCAAGGATGTTGCACCATTGCTAAGGACTAAAAACGCGTTGAAAACAAAAAGAGAAGGTATATCGTAACGATAACCATCGCTTTCACTACATTTTCCAAGTTGATTAAATGCGTCTGTAAGGAAAGTACCATCGCGAGAAGACTTTAATTCAAACACAACAAGTGGCATGCCGTTTATGTAGATGACAATGTCTAGACGGCGCATGCTATGATTTTCTTGGAATTTTAACTGATTATAAACTTCGAATTTATTATTATTGGGTTCATCAAAATCAATCAGCTGTACAAGTGGATTGACATGCGCATCAGAATCTTCTATCGATATACCATTCGTTAGATAGTTATGAAATTTATGGTTTTTGGCGAAAAGTGAGGGGATATCTATATTAATAATGGATTTGATAGCCTCATCAATTGTGGAATGCTTTACATTTTTGTTTATATATTCCAATCTCTCTAATAATGTATTTTTATCAACAAAAGAGTCTAAATTCCGTTCGGTTGCCCATTTGTTCTCTTTTGTTCCATAGGAGTAGCCAAGCGAAATCAAATGATCAATGATTAAATTTTCTAAATTTGATTCGTTATATGGTTCAATCATTTCTCTCTTGCACCTTAATGTCAAAATAATCCAAACTACCTTTAATATGTTTTGTGTCAATGGTACGAAACTATTAGATAAGGATTTTGGGCTTTTGTTTTTTATGCCTATGTTAGTAATATTGCCTTACACTTCTAGACTATCATAAATTAGATGATATTATGGCTTACACTTTTTGAAAGTTACAAGCAAATCACATACTCGTTACCATTTTTGAAATGATGTATTTTTCAAAGAGCTGGTATAAATTGATTATATTGTGAAGTGTTTTGTTATCGCATTGTATTAGACTAATATCTCTTAATTCAAGTGTATCTCGACGAGATGTAAGTTAATGTGTCGCTCACATAATTTTCTTTTAGTTTATGGATGAAATTCTTAAAGAATGGAAATGTGCTGACACGTTCATAATTCAAGAATGTAATCATTAATTTAAGCTTAGTGGTTTTTATCTCATCAATAAGTAATTAAAATTGATGTGATTTACTACCACTATGATACTGCAACGCTTACATAATAAGAATCGTTATACGAGGGAGGCTCACTTTAAAAACATAAAGTGCAATTGGCCTTTTATAGTTTGCTTTATCCTAAGAGGTTGAAAATCATATGCAAATAACCCTCTTATAATAAATGTTATCTTTATATTGTATTCTTTTAAGTTTTACACATGTTTTAAAGAATACCATTGGAAAAATTTTTACAATTTTCAACTTGAAAAGAATTGTCTATTTGAGGATATAGTAAGGTATATTAGACCTTAATTATGTAATTAGCGTAGTATGTTGAAACAGAATGTGAAAAGTTTCACAAGTCATACTTATACGATCATATTTGTGCGTTAATGCCATGCAATATAATGTATATAGTATATCATAATAACGCAGAAAAATCAATAAATAGCAAATATATTCAATTTTAGTATGCTATTTTTAAACTTTTATGAGGGAATCATCACATAGTTGACCTTATAGGAAGTTTGGATGAAAAA
>JAIRKT010000116.1 GCA_031259965.1 Christensenellaceae bacterium
GCTGGTTAATAGAAAACACAATTGCCGAGCAAATACATTTTTTCCATATGAACAGAAATTCATCGAGCTTAGATATTAAAATTAATTTTGAACTTACTATGACGATGCTAGCAAACAATTTATATAGATTATATATATGTATCAAAATTACCAGGGCACGAAAGCAATAGGCCAAAAAAATATACGAAGATTTTATATTTAATTGTGGAACTGTAACTATCAAAGAGGATGAAATTGAAGTAGGTCTTAACAAAAAAACAGAACTACCAATGGTGTTATCAAAAATTGTTAACAAGGCTGAAAAGTATTCATGGATAGGCGACAAACCTATTAAATTTATAGCTAGTAACACTAATTAATTAGTAGGCAATTTGACTATGAAAATCTGTGATATATGGAAGATGGTCAATATAGAGGTGATTTATGGTCTGGAAAATCATCTGCAGGAATTGTTCTGATAGGAAACGTAGACGAACATTTACAAGACAAACATTCAAATTTAACTGAAGCACTGCCAGTGCTATTTAAAACTAGTGGGGTTCTTGATAGATTTTATGGTTAATTGAAGGATGGAAAATTCCAAGATTAAAAGAAGGTTGTAAAATTAATGGTTATGCATTGAACACGGAGTACTTTTCACAAATACTTCATTTAGAAATATAGTAGATATTTTAGTTGATGTTCAAGATGATTCAGATTTGCTGAATACCGAAGCTGTTAAAAGATTAGTAACTGGCTTTTTAAAATTATTGTTTCCTTATGTAAAAACACTAGATGATATAAATATAACAAATTTTAAAAGATATTGTCTAAAACCAGCCATAGAAATGCGAGAAATAATATTTTATCAAATGGGTCTTGTCGATTTCGAATTAAAAAATCAAACCATGCTAATTTTAAATACAAACGAGGATTTTTCTAAAAATGGTAAAAAAAGAATGAAACTGTGTTTTATATGGAAAAGAGAACATGACAAAAAACGAAAAATCTTTGTGTAAAAAATATTAGGTTCCAATATTAAACGGTTTTATTGCATAAATTGTTTATCTTCATATTTAGAAGTAACAGTAGAAGAAATGTATGAAGGAATTGAGTATTTTAAAGATCAAGGTGTAGTTTGTTTGAATTATAAGTATTTAGGTAATAATTTCAGATTTGAAAAAGTGGATTGACAGACTTAAAATCGTAGATAATATCAAAAATCAACCAATAAAATGATAATTAGAATACTATAATTGTATAATATCAGTAATTTAGAATACTATAATTACAATTCTTTATAAATTTATATATTTTTTAGTAAAATTTTCCAATGGTAATCACAAATTTTCTTTGTGATTTTATTACTTAATATAATGTTTTGCAAATATAAATAATTTATAAAAAAAACTAACAATTATTATTTAGATAATAGTTGCCAAAGCAAAAGATAACTTTCAATTTATAATCGCCCCCGTAAGAGTTGCTTTATTATATAACAATTTCTCGGACAAAGTTAGAATACATTTTTTACTTTATTTAGATAAAATTACAAATGACTACATTCTGAATTGTTAGGAATGTTATGCAAAAATATACTATTATCTTATAGAATATTATAACGTTCGTTTTCAAAAAATATTTGTTTGATATTATGTTAATTCATCATGTTCATAGCAACGCATCCACAATCTCGTAATAGCCGATAAACAATTGTCAATACAATTAAAGCGAAAAACTTGATTACATTAAAACATTTCATTGAGGTAGTAACGTTGTTTTTGATAATAATCTCACCGGACTCACCTTTGAATGTGGTCATCATACCTATGATTTAGTGTTTGGAATCTACAGGTTTTATTAACTTCAAGACGATGAGTTGTCCATAATTATATAATAAAGTTTGTTCTATAGAAAGGGGATGATATCTTGAGAGGGCGATAATATCTAGTATAATCATAATTTCATAGCATAAATACGTTGAAAATCTTTTGAAGACAGGCTCTCGTCTTTACACGCAACGTTCAATTATGAATGACAGATATGTGTCTAGATGGAATGATAGCTCCAAATACTTAGAAAAGACTTTAAGCGAGGGAACTAATTGCGTTTTTCAACATAAATAAAGCGATGGCGGATTTGTATGTAGACGATGTAAAAACAACTCATAGAAACAGGTGGATTCTGGTATGTGGCGTTGGACGCACGGAGGTTCAATCGGAAGCACAAGTTGCTCTACTGCAGGTGAAGGCGGTGGAGGAATTGTATGCGTAGTTGACTGTGAAAGACTTGTGAAAATTATTTACAACTCAGGGTCTTCAACTCAAGTCCAAAAAAAAAATGACGATTAACTTACACTACTCTCATGACCGCAAACAAAGGTGGTGATGGTAGAAATACAACCAAAGTAACAGGCGTCACAGGCGTTTTAAACAACACCACAGTATTAGATTATATGTAAGAAATGGTGACGACGGAGGGACACAGGAAGCTCAGGTGGAGGATTAGGAGGCAGCACATCCAGCATAGCAATCGGTGTGCCAGATAATGCACCTGATATTGTAGGATTGTGGGTAACATTGGAGGTGCGTAAGGCGGTATTTCTAGTAACGTACTTAACATAGACGATCCAGGCGGAGGCGGTGATAGCCTGTTAGATAACGGCGGTAGTGCTGTTAAAGATAGCAAGGCCATCAATGTAGGACTGGGGTTGCGGCGGCGGAGCCATCCAGGTCCTGGGAAGACAATATACTAACCAACAGGAAGGAATAGCGGTAGTCCTAGACGTGCTATAATAAGATATTAACTTTTAAAAAGTTATGAGTGCTTTTAATAACTATATCATCTAGAGGATGTACATAAATTTGATATCATTGCATTGCATTGCATTCATTAAAATCGGTTATAGTTCCGTGTTTTATGTGATATTGAATTTGATTTTTATTACAGAAATCAATAGTTTCATATGCGCAATTATTAAAAAATTGTCGATAATCTTTATATTAAACAACCGCACTATTATAATTTAATCGTCCAAAAATGATCTTATCAACGAAACTAACAGCTTGTAGAATTTCAGTAAAATTTTAATTATAGATATTTGGCGTAGGATAGGGTTCAATACTAACCCATGTTTTAGATCCAGCTTCATGAATTCTACGTAATGCCTCAAGGCGATCTTTTAAAGTTGCAGCCATCTGTCACGTTTTCTTCATAACGAATAAAACTCTGAACAATTTTTTTTCGACATTAAAACTCCAGTTAAAAATATTTGCAACTATATTTTACAATAGAATGTTAATTTGTTAAGCAAAATAATCTAAATTTAAAATTTTTTTAATAATGGTTGTTTTATGGCATTATTTAAACAAATGTACGTGCCTAAGATATTATTTATTTATGTGGGTTCTTAATCAAAATATAATTATTTTTTTAGTCATCTGTTTACTCTGCATTATATGCAAAAAAGTGGTGCTTAAGGAATTGTTTATTATGGTTATAAAAAATCTCGAGAACTAAGGGTAATGTATAAAAAGTGCTAGATTAATACATATAACAAAATAATAAATAATTAGCACAATACTGATAATTATTTACTTTCAAATTATGAATTGCTTATAAATTAGAATACTATAAATTGAATTTAAAATATAATAACGTATTTTTGTTTGTGATTTTACAAAAAATAAGTAAAATTTAATGAAAAAACGAGAATTATTTAATTTAATATAAATTTAAAATATTTTTTTTATGATAATTTGATTAAACAAAATAAAATATAATATTTTAGACAAAATAAAATTACAAATTATAAAAGCAAAAGTTTGACTCTTGTAGTGGACTTGAATTTATTTTCTATGTTATAATAAATGCGATGAATAGAAAATACAAATTCTTATGGGTGAGTTCAATGGCCATTGACACTATTAAAATAAAAAATCTTAAGTCTCTTATTTTTAGAATCAAAATGGAGATAATTGACATAACTATTTTGAACGCAAAAAATATTGTTGCAGATGTCCTAAACACAAAAAACATTTTAGCAAATTCAACCTTATCAGAATATCGAGTTGTTCCATATAAAAATAATGAATGGTGCTTAGAAACTGTCGAAGCACCTAATAGAATTGTTAATCAATATATTAAATTAATAACACCATGTTGCAAATATGATGATATTGAATTAATAAATAAAGTTATATGTTTGCTTCATGCTGGTGGTGCAAATATTAATAATGAATGCAATTTGCATATTGAGATATTAAATGGATCTTACTTTACATCTACAAATTTAATTACTCTTGTTTCATTAATGGCAAGCAAAGAACAATTATTGTTTAAAACAGTTGGAGTACATGACATCAGAAGAAAACATCTATTGTTTACCAATGATAATTTTTTAAATATTATCATAAAAAACAAAAAACTTACTTTAGATGAACTTAAAAAACATTGGTTTGAACAAACTAAAGCTATTAATGAGATGAAAACATACGCTTTAGATCTAAATTGTTTTTGGAAAGCAGGATCTGTTGAATTTACTTTCTTTAATAGCACTTTTAATACAGATGAAATTAAAGCCTACATTGATTTATGTTTGTCAATAGTAAATCATGCAAAAAGCATAACACATACTAACTCAAAATCTACTACACCAAAAAATGAATCATATAAAATGCATAATTGGATAACTAAGAGTTTTGTACTTAATGGAAATGAATTTAGAACCACAAGAGATATCTTAACTAAAAAACTTGATGGTAATGTAGCGTGGAAAACTATAGTAAAGTCTATAAGTTCTGATCATAAATATTATATCGCATATGGAAGCAATCTTAATCATGATCAAATGCTTAAAGATAGATGTCCAACAGCAAAATATATAGGTAAATCTACACTTCAAGATTATGAATTAGTTTTTAGAAGAACTGCAACTATTGAAAAATGTCTAAATTCTAAAGTGCCTGTAGGTATTTTTGAGATTGATAAAAAATGTGAGGTTACACTTGATTCAAGGGAAGGAGTATTAAATGATCCTCCTAGTTATGAAAGGATATTGTTAACTTTTAAATTAAATGGAAAATCACATGAAGGACTTTGTTATATAAAAAAAATGAAGATTATGAACTTCCGACTGATAAATATTTTAATAAAATCCGTATTGGTTATGAAGAATTGGGTTTTAATAAAAAATATCTTTATAATGCCATTGAAAAAACTAAAAAACATATTGAAGGGGACAACCAGAAACCTAAATTTACATCCCAGAAAAAATTAATCAATAGAGATTAATTTTTTTTTAGTATTTTAAAATTTAAATCATATTTAATATTAGTTATTTTGCCAGTATAT
>JAIRKT010000001.1 GCA_031259965.1 Christensenellaceae bacterium
TGTTTATTAAAAAGGTTCCTATTGTGTTATATGATCGAGAATGTTATATTTACATATCAATTGATTTAGAAAGACGACAAAATGAAGAATACAAATCTTATGTTAAATATTTGGAAAACGAAAACAAGAATAATGTTAAGAAAAATAACACCAATACTAACATTCCCATGGGTGTTTTCGTCTTAATATCATCAAATGATATGAAAATTGATGAGATTTTACCTCTTTATTATATGAGACAAACAATAGAACAAACATTTGATTATCTGAAAAATGATGTCGGCATGGTTCCAGTCCGAAATAGTAAGGTTGAAACATTTGCTGGCCATTTGCTTTTATCTTTCATGGCAACAATTGCAATTATTCTCATAAAAAGACACGCTAAAAAATGCAAAAAACTTGCTAAACTTCCAGCAGTACAAATATTGCAATCAATGCGATGCATTAAAGGTGAATTAATGAAAAATCTAATCATACCATCTGAACCAGATAAATATGCAAATCTAATAATAAAAGAATTAAATTTAAAGATTCCAACACCAATAATAATATAGTTATAAAATTTTACGAGAAATACGGTTAACTAAATCATAATTTGCTAAAATCGCAGAGTACATCTGATTGATATTTTTGTATTTGTCTGTTATAATGAATATTATATAAGAGGACCTTATGTCTGAAAAATATTATGCTGATAAAAATAAATCTTTTTTTCTTAAAACTCAAGACCTTGTCACTAAATTACCTAGTTTTTGTGCTGATTTTTTCATTGGCATAGAAATGCGTACTTGTGAATTAACCAGGCTAAACTATGCAAGAGACATCTTGTTATTTTTTAATTATTTAATCTCTACTGTTCCAGCGTTAAAAAATAAACTAACCACTCAAATTACTGAATTAGATTTAGACAAACTTAAAGCTATTGATATTGAGCGATATCTAAGTTATGTCTCATTTTATACACATGATCAAAAAGTATTAAAAAACAAAGAAAGAGGAAAGGCGCGTAAATTAAGCGCAATTAAAGCTCTTTTTAAATATTTATATAAAAACTCATTAATAAATAGTGATGTATCATCAATGATATCATCTCCAAAAATCCATGATAAGCCTATTGTTAGACTTGAAAACAAAGAAGTAAATAAATTACTCGACAATATTGAATCATCTATTAAATTTAATTCAAAACGGCAGGATGCATATAATTTAAATACTCAAGATCGCGATCTAGCTATTATAACTTTATTTCTAGGGACAGGCATTCGTGTTAGTGAATTAGTTGGATTAGATATTTCTGATTTTAATTTTGAAGATAATTCTCTAGTAGTTACAAGGAAAGGTGGGAATCGAAGCATTCTCTATTTTACAACTGAAGTTAAAGATGCTATCGAAAACTATATACCTGTGCGCGAATTTCAGTTAAATAAGGCAGGCAAACATGCGGAAATGGCCCTGTTTATCTCCCTACAAAACACCAGAATTTCTATACGCGCTGTTCAAAATGTTGTAAAAAAACACGCAAAATTAGTTTCACCACTAAAAAATATTTCACCACATAAATTAAGAAGCACGTTCGGTACAACTCTATATCGTAACACTCAAGACATCTATGCTGTTGCGGAAATTTTGGGACATAGAGATGTAAATACTACAAAAAAACACTACGCCGCAATAAGTGAATCTATAAAAAGGGAAGCATCAAAAAAAATTAAATTGAGAAATAAAGATGAATCTAATGAATAACTTTTGCATTTCTAAAAATTCCTAGTCCTCGCTAAGCCATTTTTAACACTCACATCAATGTTTTCTTTTGCAAATTTTAATCTATCCTATATCTAATTTCATAATAGTGCTAGATCTAAAGCGTTTTGTTTTAAAAATTAAATTCACTAAGTTATCTATTTATACTTGAACTCAAAAATTGTGCATATGATTAGTGTTTTTATTATAACAAATATCTAAAAGAAAATTGCAATTTTAATTACGAAATAGAGATTATAACACATAGGAATATGTTTTTGAACCACCTAAATTTATATTATATTTTTTAATTTTGTGTCAATATTACTATTATGGGCAGATTTATTGATTTTTTTATCATATTCATTATTGTACTGTTCTTATCCTACACATGGGCACTATTTCTTTTAAAATCAATAATAATATCTGTATGTGTTGCTTTTATTGTTTGTCTAATTTCATTTCTAATATTTTTAATAATTTCAAAAATTCTAAAGCATAATAAGCAATGTGGAATAATTGATATGTGCCGTGCGTTAGTATTAATTGGTAATGAAGAAATAATCACTAAAATATCTAGTTTATTTAGTAATGAGGATATAATATCTGTTGATGGTCAATATTTAATTATAAAAGAAAAAAATCATTATTGCATGATTATGTCAAATTTTAAATTTGGAAAAACAAGTGAAGATGATGTAGCACGAGCGTATAGAAAATGCAAAAATTATGATATAAGCAAAATTACAATACTAAGTCAAAAAGCTGAACGCAATGTTATTTCATTTGCCTATAGTTTAAATATTAGATTTGAATTTCCTTATATAAAACAAATTAGAAAATATTTCATTAATAACAATATAATGCCAGCTAAAATAAATAACTCAAAAAAAAGAAAACGACTTTTGCTCCCAGATTTTCCAAACCTTTTTGATATGGTTCTTAATGAAAAACAAATTTTTCGATACTTTTTTGTGTTTATAATATTGTATGTTATGTCATATTTTACATTTATGAAACTATATTATCTAATTTTATCAACAATACCTCTTTTGCTGTCTCTCATGTGCATTATGCGAAGATTAAAAAATCGATCGCATTGATTTTTGTCTCCTAATTATTATTTTTTTTTACTACACTGTTGAAAATTAAAATATTAAACAACTCATCGATGATTTAGGTATTTGCATCTATTTTTTAAGATTGTAGTATTTAAATATGCCAAAATTTTGTCAATTCATTACTCTTATCTCAATATTGATGTCAAGTGTCATACAGCTGCAAATTTAAACTAAACAAAATATACATTATTCAAATGTTTTGTTTATTATTTAATATTTGTGTATAATTATATTAGTCAGATTTTTAGAGGCCTTATTGTGAAACGCAGCATAACTGAAAAACTAATAACTTGGAAAGAGTCAACCACTCGCAAACCATTAATAGTTATAGGCCCTCGTATGATTGGTAAAACATATTCACTAAGGGAGTTCGGTAAAAATCATTATACTAAAACTATATACTGCGATTTTGAAAACAATAAACTCTTAACACGCATTTTTGAGGTGGATTCAAATGTGCGTAGAATCATAAAAAAAATCTCAGAACTAATGGGTATTGCAATTACCAAAAATGACACTCTCATAATTTTTGATGAAATTGGTTCTTGCCCCAAAGCCTTAAATTTGCTCAAAAAATTTACTAGTCTTGAACCAGAAATTCATATAGTAGCTTCTTCTAGTTGCAATTTGAATATTATTCGCAACAACCATCAACTAACATTCCAAGATAATGATGCACATTTCATTCAAATGCAACCTTTGGATTTTGGAGAATTTCTACGAGTCACTGGCAATGTACTTTTATTAAATCATATACAAAACTCATATTTGGAATTGACTCCAGTTATTCTACCTATCCATAATAAAGCTTTTGAATTATACAGAATCTATCTAATAACTGGTGGATATCCTTGTCTAGTTGAATATTATATAAGGGAAGGTGATTTAGAGGAATTACGTATTAAGCAAAAATCATTATCAGATGCTCATATCATAGACTTAGTAAAACATACAACTCGAGCTAATTTAAACAAAAGTTTAGACCTCTATGAAAGTATTGGTATTCAATTACATAGTGAATTTTTTGAATTCCAACATTCCAATATTCAAAATGAAATTCGCGCAAAAGAATACCTGCAAGCTTTTGAATTCTTAAAAGCAACGGGTGCAATTCTTGAAAGTCGGCGCATGCGTGTTCTTAAACCCTCTGGCGAAATTGATACTGATCCTTCAGCATTCAAAATTTACTATTCAGATATTGGATTTTTAACTATGCAATTGTCACAGTCAATAGATAGTATTATTCAAAATACAAATATTACTTTTAGACAATATGCGTTAATAGAAGAAAATTTTGTTGCACAACAATTAACTGCTAATGGTTTCGAACTACATTACTGGGTATCACATACTAGAAATGCTCACATTCCTTTTATAATTAAAATTGGTTCTTCACTAATTCCAGTTGAAATAAAGACATATATATACGATAAATCAAAAAATCTCCGGAAATATATGGATCTATTCCATCCTGAATACGGAATACGCATAACAACTGAAAACATTAAAACCGCATTCAATATTCGCTCAATACCAATTTATGCTACCTTCTGTATGAAATGATCTTAAACTTAAGTTATATATTCATTAGTTAATAACCAAAGCAACCTTAATTTCAAAATCATTTGGCTCTATTCAAGAATGTGTGATTTTTTTAATTACTCAGTATACGTAAATTCAATATCAAGAATTTTTACGATACTACCATCAACTAATCCCTCTTCTTTTAGTTTTGATATAACACCTCGTTCCCTGAGTGAATGTTGAAACCATCTGAAGCTTTCCTCATTATTTAATACAACTTTTCTTGCATATTCCTCTATCATCCCACCTGACAATCTAAAAGAGGCATCTGCTTCTTTAGTTATAATAAATTCAGATTTATCTCTCTTTTCATATTCGAAATGAACAAAATCAAATTCTTTGATAGGTGGTAATTGTTGAAGTTTTTTTGCTATCTTTCTTTTTAATTCTAATATGCCTTCCATAGTTGCTGCACTAATTTGTATTAAATCTGACTTAGTCTCTTTGGATATTTCATCTACAATGCTTTGATCAACACCTAAATCAATTTTGTTAATTACTATTATCTCAGGTAGAACTGCGAGCTTTTCACTATATTTTTCGAGTTCATGCCGTATTATCTTATAATTTTTAATAGGTGTTCTCTCTGAATTATCATTAATATCAATAACGTGACAAATCAATCTAACTCGTTCAATATGTCTCAAAAACATATGCCCCAATCCTGCACCGTCAGATGCACCCTCAATTAGACCTGGTATGTCCGCTACTACATATGAATAATCATCAATATCTACCACACCCAAATTTGGAACAAGTGTGGTAAATGGATAATCACCAATTTTAGGTCTTGCGGCACTAATGGCCGATAATATTGTAGACTTGCCTGCATTGGGAAAACCTACTAATCCCACATCTGCTATTGTTTTGATTTCAAGTTTAATCTTTCTTTCTAAGGTTTTTTCACCCAACTCACAAAAACCTGGACTGCGTCTCGTAGGAGTTGCAAATTTTGCGTTACCAGCACCACCTCGTCCGCCTTTTAAAATTGTAATTTGTTTTCCCTCTTCAAATATGTCCGCCAAAATTCCACCTGTTTCAAAATCTTTAATTATAGTGCCACGTGGAACTTTTATAACCACAGGAGATCCAGTCCTACCTTTCATGTTCTTTTTAGAACCTTTGTCACCATTATTAGCATGAAAATGCTGGGTATATCTAAAAGCTGATAATGTATTGATCGATGAATCACCTACAAATATTATATCACCTCCACTGCCACCATCGCCTCCATCTGGACCTCCATATTGAATGTACTTTTCTCTGTGAAAACTGACAAGTCCGTCGCCGCCATTGCCAGCTTTACAATATATAACTGCCGTATCTAAAAACATAATATCCTTAACTTTTTATTTAATTAAACTCTTTTTTGCATAATTTTTCAACTACACAATTAGAGCAACTGGGATTTCTAGCCCTACATATGTATCTGCCATGCAGAACTAATTGTAAATGCAAATTGGACCATTGACCCATTTCATATATACACTTTAGTTCGTTTTCAACTTTTTCAGGGCTATCACCTCTTGCTAATCCCAATCTTCTTGATACTCTAAATACATGTGTATCAACTGCAATAGCTGGCATTTTAAATGCTTCAGACAAAACAACTGAAGCGGTTTTTCGACCTACCCTACTTAATTGCAGTAATTGCTCCATTGTTGATGGGACTAACCCATCAAATTTTTCAATCAATTCCCTTGACACATTGATCAGACTTTGCGCCTTGATTTTGTATAATCCACACTCTCGTACGTATTTTTCAATATCTTCAATATGGGCGTTTGCAAATGATTTAGGCGAATTGTATTTTTTAAACAACTCCTCTGTGCATTTGTTAACTCTAACATCAGTGCATTGCGCACTTAAAATTACAGCTATTAACAATTCAAATGGCGTAGAATAGTGAAGTTCACACTTTGGATTTGGCCTATATTCGTTTAATAATGTTAGTATGTTGTTTGCTATGCTCATCTCAAATTAATTTAATCCATATACCAATAAATATTAATAGCAATTTAGTTAAATTTCTTTATAACTTAACTTTTTGATAACTAGAACTAGTATTTTTTAAAGGAACCAATTAATTTGCCAATTATGGTAAATCCATCAACACTTATATCTGAATATGCTTCATTTTCTGGATGTAACCAACAATCACCATTTGAATCTTTAATAAAACGCTTTAGGGTTGCAGACCCTCTATCCCATTCTTGATTAACAGCCGCAACTATATCACCACTAACCGCGTCACTTTGTAATCGAATGAATAGAAAATCACCATCTGTTATTCCTATGCCTGACATGCTATCACCCTTAGCTCTTATAACACAAACATCACCACCAGCACCTATCCAGTCCTCTGGAAAATCTATCATACCATGAAAATTTTCAATAACCATAATAGGTTCACCACACGCAATTTCACCCAGAATTGGTATGTGTGCTACAGGACTTGCAACAAGTTTTTTAGGCACAACCACCTTTCCCTTTTCTTCTTTCTCAAGAAGTCCTTCCTTTGATAGGAACTTAATCGCTCTATGAATTCGAGGTTGAGTAACATCTAATATAATAGATAATTCCCTCTGCGTTGGCGATTCGCCTTTTTCTTTTTGGATACGCTCTATTGTAAGCCTAACTCTTTCAATGAGATCAAAATCAAATATTCGCATATTAAACTCCTGCCCGACGTATTTCGCAACATGTTGATACATATATAATAACTCAAATAAATTCATATGTCAACACCTTTTTAAAAGAAATTTAAAAACTTTTAATTTTTTTTAAATCTGCTCGCAAATGCAATGTATATCTCTAAATTTTATCATTATTAAAACAATTTAAATGCTATAATGAGTTAATTGTAAGCTGTGATTTACTCTATAAATAAAAAACAATCCAAAACGCCACATTATTTATTTTTAATGCATCAAATTTTGTCATTTGCTGTAGAAGTCATTTTAATTACACTTCTCTATTATACAACTTAATACCACCATTTGCTATTTTGTTTTTTAGATTCCTTGGATACTCTCTAATTGCACTATTAAATATGCTATTAAGTTTAAAAAAGTAAATTTAAGCCTGTTCCATCCCACCATCTATATTCTCTCTAAAGGCTCTACTTTAAACAATTCTATAGTCGCTTCTACTAATTATGGGAGTGGTTAATAATGCAGAAAAGTTTGCGCTAAACCCTATAATTCTAGCTTTCCACAACCTAAAAGTCATAATATTTTTTAGTTTTTATATAAACAGATAAATTGTAATTATTTTTGACTTAAAAAAGATTTGTAAAAAAGGAATTTTTCTTCTTTTTTTGTGATAAAAATAGCCGAAAAACATGCTTTTTCGACAAAAGGACGGAGTTATCAGTTTTCTTTTCCCCTTAACGCGGTTTCTCCGTTCAATTGTAATACGTTTAAAGGAACATCGCCATATAAAGCGGCATTGTTTTAACGCCGCCGATTTCGCCGATATTTCCGGCTTCGAGTTTAATGCCTTTCAGGTGCGGATTTTCACGCATAGCAACCTGTAACGAGGTCGCTTTGCCCCGGTTCGATTTGACCTCTATGCCGAAAATCTCACGGTCTATCCTCGTCACAAAGTCGACCTCGAAGCGTTCGCCCTCGGCGTAGTAATAGAGCTTCTTGCCGTTGTGGGCAAGGATTGTGGCGATAAGGTTTTCATAAATCGCGCCCTTGTAAATGCCGAGATTGCCATCGATAATCTCCTTTGCCGTGCCGTCGTCGAGCATGGCGACAAGCAAGCCTATGTCTTGCATATACAGTTTAAAGTAGCCAGGCTTGGTGTTGCCCGACAGCGGCGCTTCGGGCGTGTCGAGGTTATTGCAAACGTCTACTATCCCCGCGTCCGCAAGCCACATAACGCTACCGTCGTACTTGCGGGCGGAACCCGTTTTATCCACAACCTTGTACTGAAACTTTTTGTTCTCTTTGGCAAGCTGACGCGGCATCGATAAAAAACATGCCCTCGCTTTTACCCTTTCCGCGGCCTCGGCGTACTTTGCGATGTCGTTCAAGTAATTAGCAATAATCGCCCGCTGTCTTTTTAACGCCTTATTAAAATCCGCCGTTTCGATAAATTCGGCTACCACGGCGGGCATGCCGCCGATAACAATATACTCACGCAGGTACGCAAGCATTTTGTTGTTCATGGCCTCGGGAATTCTCTTGCCGCTGTCAAAATATCCTTTGATTCCGGCAATGCCGTCCGGGTTGATACCGATTGCCCAAAGGTACTCCTCAAAATCTAAGGAACGCATAATGACTTCATCCTCATATCCCGTCGGGTAGGACGACACCTCTTTGTAGTTAATCCCAAGCAGAGAGCCGGACGCAATCACGTCGTACCGCCCGTCGTCTACGATAAACTTCAGGGCTGTTCGGGCGTTCGGGCAACTCTGAATTTCGTCAAGGAAGATAAGCGTTTCGCCGGGAATTAGTTCCGCATTCGGTATGTTCAGCGTGATTTGCTTTCTCAGCGTTTCTATATCCAAATCGCCGGCAAAAATCTCTCTGAGTGTCTTATTCTCCTCAAAGTTCATGCGGATAAAGCTTTTGTAGCTCTCCAAACCGAACTTGTCCACAATAAAAGTCTTGCCGACCTGCCGCGCACCCTTAATGAGCAAAGCGTTCTTCCGTCCGTTCTGATTCTTCCAAGCGAGTAAATCACTCTCGATTTTTCGTTTTAGCATACTTGTTACCTCCGCGCCCCTCTATTATACTCCGAGAGTCGCGAACAAGTCAAGCGCAATGCAACTTTTTCGGATAAATATTATGTATGTATTGCAATTTTTTCGGAGATTGTTCGACCGCCACCGTGCAAGCAATATGGTTGGGCCACTATATCAAATATCTTTATATTTATTTGACTATGAAAACAAAATAGTATATAATTATGCTATGCAAAGATTGTTAGAGAACATTTTTTCAATTATAACACACGCAAATCCATTTTTTGTAATATTTGCAATTGTTCTTATTGGATTAATGTTGTTAAACTCATATAAATTCTTGAAATACGGTGGAAAATTCACTAAGCTCATAAGCAAGCTTGTATATATGCTACTTTATGCTAGCGTCAAAGCAATAGTTATTGTAGTTTTATCAATTGGTGAAGTTTGCTCATTTAGAAACATACACTTTGCATGCTCCTTAGATACTTATATCAATAAACATAATATTTACAAGGTTCTTCTATATACTTTAGTCTCTGGCATTAATTTAGTTTCAAAACTAGTCTTTTTGCTGCTCTCCCCTATGCGTTTTACCACAAGATCTGGACACTACGTTGAACCTGTAAATGATAACCACATTTTATATAACGATTTCTTGTTTCAAAACCCATCTTTGGTTTTGCTTAATTGATATTTTTTAACAACGTATGTTACCATTCTTTTTATAACATATTAACTTACATATTAATCTCGTATTAATATGTAAGTATTTATGTAAAATTTCACTGGAGAAAAACAATATGCTAATAATAAAAGATCTTGTTAAGAAATATCCTAACAACAACTTCACATCTGTAGATAAAATTTCACTAACACTCAAAGAGGGCGAAATATTTGGATTCCTTGGTAAAAATGGTGCTGGAAAATCAACTACAATAAAATGTTTAACGGGCATTATCCCTTACGATTCTGGTAATATATCCATATGTGGACATGACATATCACGTGACTCAATTAAAGCTAAAATGAATATGGGATATGTTCCAGACAATCACATGGTCATCGAAAGATTAACTGGTAGAGAATATGTTAATTATGTAGCTGATCTCTACAAAGTCGATAAAATGCAAAGAGTAGAGCGCATTAGATACTTTACCTCAATTTTCAATTTGGAAGCGGCTGTTGATAAGCAAATTAAATCATATTCACATGGAATGAAACAAAAAATTTGTATAATGGCAGCACTCATACACGAACCAAAACTATGGGTTTTAGATGAACCTATGATGGGCCTTGATCCTCAATCAACTCAGGATATTATTAACTACATGTCTGAGCATGCATCAAAAGGAAATACTGTATTTTTCTCCTCCCATAACCTAGATCTTGTCAAAAAATTATGCGATAGAGTCGGAATCATTAACGCAGGTCGTCTCGAGAAAATTATCGACTTTAAAGAACATCCTGTTGAACGCGACAATTTAGAGGAAATTTTCTTTGGAATATCTAAGTTGCTCAGAAAACCAGTTTAATTGCTAACCACAATAAACTCTCTCAACGTACAGTTTTAAATACTTCTTGTATGTTTAGTTTTTAAACCGAAAATGTTAATTAGACTGTATATCTTCACTCTAGAAGGATCATTTGTATGAATACAATATTAACGCTATTAAAACTAGATATTCGAACCAAACTGGGTTTGAATAAAAAGATAACTAAAAAAAATATTTTATCAGGAATAATTAATATCTTCTTCACAATTGTAATTTATACAATTTACATTATAGGACTATATTTCTTATCCTCAATTGTCTTAAATGGTACTACACCTATGAATTATGAATACCTAGTTGTATCAACAGGTATTGCAATTTTAGTTGAACTGCTCATTTGTACTACTGTTTTTGTTAAGAATCTATATTATGATGGTGAAAACGAATTACTTTTGAGATTTCCAGTTGATGGTAACCAAATTTTTGCCGCCAAAGCAATTCTAACTTTTATTACTGGTTTTGCCTCTTCTGTATTATTAGTATACCCTATGTATATTATTTATGGAACACTAACCTCCGCACCTACTATTCATTATATAGTAACATTCTTAATGCTACCTCTCGTCACATTACTGCCATTTTCAATTGCGTGTCTTATCGCTCTGCCGGTTATTAATATTACAAATTTAATAAAAAATAGGTTTGCTTTATTATTGGCCTTAATGATAATAATCGTAGTAGCCTGTTTTTCTGTCTACATGATTATACTTAAAGGTGTTTTGGAATACGCACAATCTAGTACATCTAACTTATTTTCTGAATCAACAAAAGAATATGTGCGAAACATTGCGTCTAATCTAGTACCTTTTAATTGGTATGCAAACGTTATTTATGGATCATCTGGACTCATATCTCTCTTTATTCTCATCTTTGTCACACTAGTTTTATCCATCCTGGCTTTCATTGTATCTAAGCGTACTATTTATTCAATCGTTCTCAAAAGTATTGAAAGAGAATCTGAGGCTATGGAAATTAAACAACCTGACAAAGTTCGACCCGTGTTTTCCGCACTTTTAAGAAAAGAATATCTTATGATATTCAGATCACTTAACTATTCTTTCCAATACCTATCAATGGCAATAACTGCGCCTATCATGGTCTATCTTTGTAACGATCTGGCATCAACTATCGGTGACACCAGTGTCGGTGGTCGAATCATTCCAGGGCTTACAATGCTAGTTATTATAATTTTTATTACAATTATTGTCTCATTTGCGTCAACCGCTATAAGCCGCGAAGGTAATACTTTTTATCTAACTAAAATTATGCCTGTACCATATAAACATCAGGTTTTGCTTAAACTTATTCTCTATTTTGTAGTAGCCTCTGCTTCTGTCTTAGTCAGTTGCATTGTAGTTTGGATTGCATTCAGCGGTGAAAAATATGGAAATAACGTCCAATTTGGTGACATAATATCAATTTTTGCAATTGCTGAGCTACTTATCATTACATTATCCGCAATGGCTATTAAAAATGATTTGAAATCACCAACTTTTGAAGTCTCAAAAAATGGAGATCTTATAAACGGAAACAAAAATGTTTCAATAAATTTGATAATTGGTGTTTTCCTTGCAGTTATATTCGGATTAACTACCATGATATTTAGTTATATACCACTAACAATTTCAGGTGTTGTTTTTATTTCTTCAAATCGTGACGCATACGTTTTGCTTTTAATATTGTCTACGTTATTTGCGGGAATAAGTTTGTTCAGTCTGTTTTTTAAAATTGATAAGAACTATAATAAAATTAAGGACAATTAAGGGGAGGTAGTATGTTATACACAAAAATTTATTTAGGAGGTCAAAATAACTTATGAAAAAAGTAATTGTTGGTATGCTACTTTTGCTCCCATTAATAATCGTTGCAAGTGTCCTTTTTGCTGTTGATCTAATATCAGTACAAGCATATATAGCAGTTGAACGCATTGAATTAACTCCAGATATTTTGGAAATTCCACTAAGCGATGGTGAATTTTCAGAATTTAAAGCAGCTGTCTATCCCTCTAAAGCTATAACTGACGTCGTTTTTTCAATTGATAGCGCATTATCTTCCCTTGCAGAATATGAGGGTGACATCGCGACAATAGATCCTAAAACAGGTGTGCTATCTCTTCATAGTTATGGAACTCTAATAGTAACTGCAACAACAACAATTGGAAATAAGTCTGATAGCTGTAATGTTTATATTAAAGGCGATAAGGTAGAAGCTATAACAATCACATCTCCTACTAATACTATTAAAATGGGTGAATCACTTAAGCTAACTACTGTATTCTATCCTTTAGACGCGATTGTCAGACAAATCACCTGGGAATCTTCAGATCCAAATGCAATCAAAGTCGATCAAAACGGGATTGTAACTGGAGTTGGTGTTAAATCAAATGTTAAAATTACAGCTCGAACATTAGATGGCGATGTTGTAGGCGAAATTGTTTTAAATTCAACGGAAGGCGCCAGTTTGTTCGGTGATTATTTCTTTATTGAAACTCAACAAGTAACACTCTCCTCAATAGGCATCTCTAGCTCTAACATAACAGGAATAGAAAATGGACAACTTAACTTTGATATCTTGTCTTTTATTAACACAAGCACACCCCTTATATTGTCTACTACCAAAGGAAATGTTACAATACTAAAATGTGCTCCAAATTCAATAGTGATAGAAAATCATGATATTTTAGTTACTTCTTCTGTGCGTGTAATGAAATTACCTTTGGTGCTAAATGCGGTTTATCAGGATGCTTTAAGACGTAGTGAGATTGTAAACGGAATCCAATGGATTTCATCAAATTTAGAAGCTGCTACCATCTCTGATTCTGGAATTGTTACTGCTAAAGCAAATGGAAAAAACACTAAATTCACAGCTCTTGTAAATGATATTGAAACATGTTCAATAACTGTTGATGTTATAAAACCCATAAGCGTACTTGTACTAGATAAAAGTGAATCTAATGATAAGCGTGGGATTGCTCTACAAAACCTTTATGGCAGCAAAAAAATTACAACTGCCCTTGAAAACAACACACTACAGATTGGAGTTATCTTTCCAGTAGATGTAAATGTTGTTGATGATCTAAAATTTAGTGTAGCTGATCCCGGTTTGGCATCTGTTAATTCCAGCGGATTAGTAACTCTAACTGGTAATTTTGATGATGGAAAAAATGTCACTGTTATTGTTACTGTTTTAAACTCGCCGTATGAAAGTGTAACCATTGAACGCCGTTATACTTTTACAGTCTATACTGGAGTTGATTGTTATACACCATCTGACATTTACAAGTCCCAAGAATTAAATTATAATTCTTATATGCGAAATGACATGGAATTTAAAAATGGAGATAAAACAATCTATCTTAAAAGGAATTTATATGGTAATGGATATCTATTAAGTGGCGTGGGTTATGAAAACAAAGAAAGTTTAACCAGCGAACGTTCAGATAGATTTAATATGGTAATGGTTGAGTCTTCAAATGTGTTGGTTAGTAATATAATTTTACGAAATGATGATGCAGAAAGAATCAATATTCCAGATGGTCTTAGAGGCCCAGTTATTCAGGTCGGTTGGACTCAAGGAGAAATTATCACTGGCGTGCGACTTGAATATTCCATATTCGAAAATGGATTTTATGGGATTGACGCATATAATGCAACTCTAACAGTAGATGGTTGTATTATACGAAATATTAGCAATTTTGGTATTCATATACCAGCATATAATAGAAGAAATGTATCCTATACGAGTCATGTCACCATTAACAACTGTCTAATGAGCCAAATAGTAGCACCCTGTGCCGCACTAACTGTGGACTCAGCTGGTGTAGAAGAAATGCCAACACTTGAAGTAACTGGCTTCTTTGATATGTATAATTGGCAACCCCTAAATTCAATGCGAATGCTCGATCGCGATTTTGTTGAGGACGAGGCAACTAACCAATTATTCAAACAACTCATTACATCAGCTCTCGCAAATGAATTTAAAAAGTCCAAATATGATCACATCAGATATGAAATCGATGATGTTAAATACTTGCATTTGGGAATTATTACAGCTGGTGCAATTTATGAGTATAAAGGAACACTTAATATCGCTGATAAAAGAATTTTAACATACAATATCGATGCATTTCAAGATTACGCATTACTAAGTGGGCTAAAGCCCGTCTACCTCTATCTGTATACTATTGAATCTAATATCACACCAATAGACGAACCAGTTGAGAATGCGGAACTTTATGCCAGGCTCAGAGGTGAAAAAACAAATTAGAAATAGGATTTGTTATTGTCTGTCTCAGTATTTTAAATTACGACTAAATCATATAATTTACTTTTGCGTCTGTCTGTCTCATCAGACAGGCGCATAGTAGTTTTGTTCTTCTAATATAACAGATTATCACAACAAAATAGCACAAAACAAAAATTTTAATATTTTCATACTAGTTTACCAAAAGAAGTTGTAAACATGGATACACTTCGTTTGTAATTGGTTTTTAGATACAGCAAATATTTAGGCTCACTCTATTGTATGTAATTTAACTATATAGAATATAGCCTTATCTATTTATGACCGAGCGAACAGGTCATTTTCGTCAAATTTTGGACCTGGTTTGTCTTCTGGATAAACATATGCAGGTGCAGCTTTGAAATCAACTTTGTTTTCTCTGCTCCACATTGTTTTATAAATTCTATCATAATAGGTATTATAATCAAAATCTGTTGTTTTTCCTTTGATTTTGTGATTTTTAGATCTGTCTTGCTTTTTAGCCGTCGCATTCTCATATAATATAGCACTTGAATATTGATATAATTCAGCATGGCTATTATCATAGGCATAAAACAATACTTTATTATATCCATAGGCTTTAGAACGATCATACAAATGTGCAGACCCTTCATGTAATATTAAGGTACTATCGTCAAGAGCATAAACCTTGTCGTGACCATTGCGCTTTAAAAGACGCGCTCTATCTAAGATTGCACAATTATATGACACATTTAAAGTAACATTTGAATCATTAACTATTTCTAAAAAAGATATAAATCTTACGTGGGCATTTATTTCTATGGGTTCTTTGCAATCAATTTGAATAACCTTGCATCTTTGTCCTACTAAGTGTTCATAATTGATATTGTCCCATTCTTCTTGACTATTTATCAGAAAATGACTATATTTGAAGACAGTCCTAATATAATCCCATCTCGCAGCTTCATCATAACGTAAAACATTCGGACTAAAATATGCTTTTGTCATTAGAGCAAAACTACATCCAAATTCATAGTTATAAATCCGTTTTAATTCTTCTTCAGTTCGTTCTACTACTTTATCACGAATATTAAACATGCATGCCTCTAGTTAATTATACAATACTACAAAACTATATCTAATTGTTTATGTAAAATCTTCTTAACTATTAATTAATATAAAGATTTAACTCTAAAATTTATAGGTCGATAGTGCTTTTCTTTCAATATTATAGTATGGTTTTGCAAAAATTGCAAGTAAATCATAATAATGTTCGCATATCATTTGTGCAATTTTAATACGTTTGTTTCATATTAAAAATAAACAATTTGTATTAATCGGTTATTGCGGGGATTGTCATGAAAATGTGCGAGAATGTTGTATATGACAGATTAAAGTCTTTAATCTTTCTCTATTTAAACTTTTGTTTTGTGCTAAATTTTACAATGTCACAGAAAGTAAGTGCGTAAAATAAAATATCTCATTTGCAATGATTCGGTAGTCATTTTTGAAATAGTTTGAACACTCAAAATTTCATAAAAATATTGGCATTATTTTATTACTTCCCAGTTTTGTTTAAGAACCTCTCTTGCATTTACTAATATATTTGTTTTTAAGGTTTACAACCTCCCTAAATAAACATTTTACAAAACATATTCACGTTATGAGTGATTCCCTGTCCCTTTGAATCGACACAAAACCAACTTTTCTGTTTTGCGTTAATTGCCGAATATCATATAAATATAGGTAGTGATATTAACAGCGGTGATGAGTGTTCTTAGATTAATTATCCAAGTGTAGGTTAGCACGATAAAAAAACATAAAAATAAGGTTGTGGAGATTGAAACTAATATTAAATTCGCAAAAAAGATTGAGATGAAATATAAAACTAAATAATTTTGAGTATCAAAAACACATAAAGTTATAAGGAATAAATAATTTTGTCTTGAGATTATTATGTGTATGGATTTAAGCCAGAAAACTCCAACTCTAAAAATATCCAATCTCCACGATTATATTATATAACAAAATTATTGAAATTACAAGTAAATCATTTTGAAATATTTACGTTGCTTATTATAATCATTAAGTAGGGAGCACTAGGTAGGAAGTCGGTTGCATAAGCCAATCTCCCGAATCCAAAATTACTTTAGCGGGATTACATATAATCATTGGTACGTAGTTTGGATTATCTACCTTTTCTGCGTTTATCAAGTATATATGGTATTGCCCTCCCAAAAGCGAGGCCGTATCAATTTCGTTCTTAGACCAATAAAAATGTGACTGTCCACAAAAAAACTTTACTTCCACGAAACGATCATAATTTACCGAATCGCCATTTTCAAATGACACAATGTCATATCCCGCAGAAACATCAATTCCGGATATCCTTTTAACTTTAGACTCGTTTTGCTCTCCTAAAAGCCTAAATTGCTCCAGGCGAAACACAAATTCCTCTGCAGCTTTTCCTTGAGCCGCTTGTTGTTCCATTTGCTCTTTAAATTTTTCAAGGCTCATCTTTCGTTTTGCTGCATTTTGAACCTTGGCAAACACTTCAACATAGCGTTCGGTCAGTTCGAGCGAGCCATCCCCCCGTTCAAACAAAGCGTTCAGCTGTATAGAACATTTCGGAATAGAGCGGCAGAGAAGGGAAATCCGTGCCTTTGGATATAATAACAACCTTTTATTGCATCAAAACGTAAGGCTGTAATGTCCACAAGCCCATCAAATACAACCTTGTTAAGACAAATCTCACTAAGCATATAGCCAAAACCATCGTAAAGCGCCGTAAACAACTTTTTGCCAGCTTCTGTAGGGATCAATAAAGTAAGTGTTGTCTCAATAAACCCCAAATATTCAAAAAATGCAACTGCACTATTAAAATTAACCCTGATGTCGTTCATTAACGAACATATTTGCCGCGCAGAGTCTATCTTAATCTCAGCATCATGTAGAACTTTGCTGGCAAAGTACACCATTCCCTGGTAATCTCCGATTGTATTACATCGCTTTAGTACGTCTCGCATAATCTCTCAACACCGCCTTTATATCATCATCGCCACTGCCTTCCAATGTGTTGTCAAACAGTGGAATAGGCATGCTCTCGATTATTTTCAAAAGCCTACGCTCTTTCTCGGCGAGCCGCTCGTGAATTGTCAAGTCAATTGAATCGGCTGATAGAAGATAGTAGTAATTGGTCACAACGTTAGGCATAAGGCCATATCGATGAATTCTGTCTTTTGATTGAAGAAAATGGGCGGCATTAAAAGACCGCTCAAGGTAAATTGCGTTATGGCAGGCTTTGTGCAGTGATATGGATTCAGCAACGGCAAAAGGGTTAGCAATAATTACCTTATACGTAGAGTCGGGTTTATGAAATTCTTTCACAACAAATTCTCGGGTTAGTGAATACTCTTCGTCCTCTTCGTTTATATTCTCGTCAGCAATCGGCGTCGCCCCATATATGGTTTTACTCTCTATTCCCTGTGAAGAGAGATACACTTGTAGTTGTTTGATGTTGTCAATATAGCAAGCCTAAACTATCGCTTTTTCACCGCGATTAATGACATCAAGCAAGATATCTTTAACTGCTACATACTTTGCAGGAATCTCCATGTCTGCATAACGAAATATTTCGTTTAACATCTCAGTATCATCCTTCATCTCAGCAAATTCAATACCTTCAATCTCAACAAACTTAAAAAGGGGCTGTCGTAGTAAAGCTGGATTTGTTGAAGCTTGCATTAGCCTTATCAGCCGTGCCCTAATAAGTTCATTCTGAAAATGCTGGTCTTTAGTGTTTGCTATATCATAAATGTACTTGTTTTCTATGTAATCATAAATTTTACGCTGTGAGCCGCCCATCTCAACCAATACAGGTGGATTATTCACAGCAGGAGGAATTTCGAGGTCACACTTACGAATTCGGATAAAGAAAGGTGATATTGAATTTATTAGTGTACTAACTCTTTGGTCGTGTGGAGTGCGCGACATATCTTTAAGTTGGCCGATGTGAAACTTGATTATTTCTTTCGTCGGCCATATAAACTTAAAGAGATTATATAAGTCCTCATGCCCATTCGGGGCTGGAGTACCAGTAAGGACTACTCGAGCCTTGCAACTTTGAGCAAAGGACATAATACTCTGGGCAATTATGCCACCGCTTATATTTTTTATTTTATGAGCCTCATCCAATACCAGCATCACTCGGTGCTTTTGGACGAAAAACGCCAACTCATCTGTCAACGAGATTACCGAGGCGTATGACAGTAATGTTAATTCTGCTGGGTTCATGTCATAGAAGTATTGTTTTTTTTCGTCAATATTTAGTTTGCTGCTAAGCCGTTTTGATACAGCCCTTCTGCCAAAGCACTCCTCATATTCTGATTCCCATGGAGCGAAAGCATTCAAGGGACCAATAATGAGAAGTCTGTCAACTTTTTTTGTATTGTATTCTGATAGGTTCTTCAAGTATGAATATGCCCCATATACTATACTTGTCTTGCCTGCACCAGGCACTGAAAAATTGCAAGCATTCTGGGCGAATGCCAAATGATATGCCGCAAGCATCTGTAAGTTATACAGTGTCCAGATTTCCCAAATTTATAACTTGTATTATTTTGAATTTAAACCTGTAATTGCATTTAAAATAAGGCGCTGTGTCTTAGGCAATGGGGGATATATGTCCTTATATTTTCCTTTAAAAGAAATCTTATATATTGCCTTAAGATGGAGAAAAACATCTTCCCTTGACATATGTTGTGTCTCCTTATTTGAATCTAGGCGCAGTCTTA
>JAIRKT010000048.1 GCA_031259965.1 Christensenellaceae bacterium
TCATTAATTCCTAGAATAGCTAAATTGAAAGGATCCTCATTCACAATGAGATAATCTTTGTTAGTAGATACCATTAATAGTCTCCTGTTATTAGAATAATTTATTATAAATCATTTTCAAAAAAAAATCAAATTTTTATTACAAATTTATTTACACAAAAAAGCGGAGTATATCAAAAATTTAGGATTTAGATTTAGATTTTGCACGGAATGCTCTTTCAAACATTCTTAAAAACATTGGATTAACAGCACGAATTGTAACATCTTTTTTTATGCTAGCAACTGATTGTATTGCCCTGGCTGTCAATTCAGGTATAACAGCGGTTAAAATATTAAATTCAAATTTTACTTTGCATGAAGAGACTACAAACATGCAATCACCATCAAATAATGTGTGTGAAGGACTGATCGAGAGTGCAAAACCGTCGTGAGCCAAACTAGCTAAAATATTGGACTGCTCTTTAGTAATGATAGCATTTGTTAACACACAACCTATAGTTGTGTTTTGCGTTGGAAATGTAATGCTACCTGCAGACAAAATTGATTTGCAATCAATATATTGATGATTTGCGTCTTTTGCTCCTAATATAATTTTACCATCTTTAACTATGTCACCTAGTGCGTTTACTGCTGTAATTACAGCAATTTCTAACCCATTAAAAGAAAACAAACTAATGCCCAGGCCAGATTTTATTGCTGATTCCATGCCGAACACTTTGCTTACTGTGGCGCCTGTGCCTGCTCCCACAGCCCCAACCTGGAAATTGTTTGATTTAGCACATTGACATGCTGAATAACCAGCTGATATATCTGGATATGAAAAATTGTTAAATTCAAGATCATATAAAGAAGCACCAACAACAATAGGAACTTTATGTTTGCCTGCATTAAATCCAAAACCACCTTCATGTAGCCATTTAACTACTCCACAGGCAGCTTCTAATCCAAATGCGCTTCCTCCTGATAGAACGACTGCATTAATACTGCATACTGTTTTACCATCTGTCAGTAAATCAGTTTCACGTGTTGCGGGGGCTGCGCCTCTAACACAGCATCCTGCAACTGCTCCTAATTCACTTAAGATTACTGTAACGCCAGTTCCGTTTATTGAGTCTGTATAATGACCTATTTTAAAATGATCTAACACTATTATATCCTCTAGAGAGCGCTAAAAAGGTCGATAAATTTGATACCGACCAAAAAATCATAAGTTGAACTAAAAAATGCTAATGAAAACTTCAATAAAATAGTTTAGTCAAAAAGTTTTATTTAGCTAGTTTTCTCGCTGTGCGCAAGCATCTTGTACAAACATAACCCGTCACAGTTTTTCCACCACCCACTGGGAGATCGTGAACTTTTTGTACATTAACGCTCCAACTGCGATTTGATTTTCTGTTACTATGGCTAACATTATTTCCATACATTGTGCGTTTTTCGCAAATTTGGCATACTCGCATATATAATTACCTATTCGATTAAATATATATTAATCGATCCTTATTGTTCTAGATGATCCTGGGGAAAAGACAGAATTAATATCTTAACAAAACAAGATCCCTAATATTATACAATTTTAGACGCATATTAGCAACGATTTTGAATATTGATTTATACTTTACTTGCTTTTTTTTTAATTTTATTTTATTATATACATACTAAAACCTCTAAGAGAACATATGGCACTTTACACATCAAATATTTACGGAGATATTACCATAAGCGATGAGGTGGTCTTGATGGCCACAAACCACATCGCCTTGGATGTTTATGGGGTAGTTGACCTTGCTTCAAGGCGATTATCTGATAGTATTCTTGACATGTTCAACAGGTCCTCTCACGTGAAGGGTGTTAAAGTAGAGACGAACGGAAATCGAATTTATTTAGATGTTTATGCAATAGTCAAAGAGAGCATAAATAAAGAAGCAGTAAAAGCCAACTTAGAATCTGAAATTAGATATCGTATTGAGCGGTTGACAGGTATGCGTGTCAAGTCGCTGGATGTTCATATAGTTGGCATTCGGTTATAAACAAATATAAAAAATTAGAAAGGTAAAGTTTTGTGCTTTAGAAATTCTGAATCAATGCAAGTTTTCAATGAGGGAATTTAATAAGGAATTAATCTAATGATTACAACACTAAGTATTGAGCAATTAATTAAATTGTTTCAAGGTGGTGCTATAAATATAAGAATAAACCGTGAGTTTGTTGATAGTTTAAACGTATTTCCAGTTCCTGATGGTGACACAGGAACAAATATGAGTTTAACAATGGTAGCATCGGTTGGCGAATTGGAAACTATAGAATCAACAGATTTGAAAACTGTGAGTCAGGCTTTTTCTAAAGGTGCGCTAAAAGGCGCAAGGGGTAATAGTGGAGTTATTCTCTCACAAATTTTTAAGGGTATGGCACACACGTTTGCAGACGCTCGAACAATAAATACAAAAACATTTGCAGAGGCATTAAAACAAGGTTCTTATGCTGCGTATGACGCAGTCACAACCCCAAAAGAAGGGACAATATTAACGGTTATAAGATTAACAAGCGAATATGCTGTTAAAATAGCTCCAAGGAAAACGGATTTCTTAGATTTTTTTAAATTGATATTGCAAAAGGCAACCGACGTATTAAATGACACACCTAATATGCTAGACGTTCTAAAAAAAGCGGGAGTTGTTGACTCTGGTGGTATGGGCTTGTGCCTCATATTAACAGGAATGTATAATAATCTAGCGGGTATCGAGATGAAGGAATTACCACCACCTGAATCTCAAAATTCTGTTTTAAAAAACAAGACGCAAAAGGATGAGTTCTTTGCGGATGTTCACAACTTAGAAGATATAAAGTTTGCTTATTGCACAGAGTTTTTTATAATAAATCTTAGAAAAAGTGCAACAATCTCCGATATAGACAAATTGCGTGACAATCTCATGCTGTTAGGGGATTGTGTTATAGTTGTTGGAGATCTCTCTTTAGTAAAGGTACATGTTCATACAAACAAACCTGACAAAGCTTTATCCTACGCCTTAGCATTAGGTGAATTAGATAAGCCAAAAATTGAGAACATGCTAGAACAAGGTCGTGTATTCAAAAAAGAATCTGAAAAAAGAAGAAACAAGCCATGTGGAATTGTCACAGTATGTATGGGAGATGGATTAAAAGAGATATTCGAGGAATTAAATGTTGACGCTATTATAGAAGGCGGACAAACAATGAATCCTAGCGTTAGTGATATTGTTAATCTAGTAAATGAAGTCAAGGCTGATACTGTATACATCCTTCCCAATAATGGAAATATAATTCTGGCGGCAGAACAAGCTAAAGAACTAACCACCTGTGAATTAATAATAATACCGACACGAAGCGTGCAACAAGGCATAGCAGCGGCTTTAAATTATGATCCTACCATAGGCATAACTGAAAACATATCATCAATGCAGCGTGCAGCGTCTAATATTAAAAGTGGGATGATTACTACAGCAATTAGAGATACGGAGAGTGATGGAATTAATATTAAAATTGATGATATTATTGGTATCGCCGATATTGTTTTAGCAAAGGGCAATAATATTGAAGATGTTACGATTGAAACAATTGAGAAAATATGTGATGAAAATACTACATCGGTTACTCTTTATTCAGGTGAATCAATAGATGATGAAACTGCTGGGTTATTATGTGAAAAACTTAGAGCGAAGCATCCATTTTACGATATAGAAGTTTATCGTGGTGGACAATCACATTATTTTTACCTGCTTGCAGTAGAATAATATTTGGTTCTAATATATGGTTTCTACAGGCACAAAAACAAATTTACAACTTAAAAAATTGGGAATCGAATCTGAAGAGGAGCTGCTTAATTTTTTGCCAAAAAATTATATTGATTTAGAATCCATAACTAACTTAAAAGAAGCAATAAGTGGAAATTATGTCACATTAGAATTATTTATAAACAGCACAACAACACCAGTAAAAAAGGGAAAATTACAAATTTTTAGGGCATCCGCAAAAACTAATGATGATATACATATAAAACTCGTATGGTTTAATGCTAATTATGTAAACAAAATAATAAAGCAAAGTAAACGCATAAGATGTTTTGGAAAAATAAGAATTGAAAATGATACTTACGAGTTGATAAACCCAGCATATGAAGTGATATCTGGTTCTTTTACAACATTTAGAGGAATTAAACCAATTTATCCCATCAGGGGAATTATAACACAGGCTGCGTTTAGAACGATAATAAGTAATGTATTAAAAACATTTAGTGCATTTTCAATTATTTCAAAGGATATTGAAAATAAGTTTGCAATTGGAAATCTAGCACTTGCTTACGAAATGGTACACAATCCAGAATTTATGAGCGATGTAAAACCTGCTAGGGATAGAATATTTATTGAGGAAACAGTAAGGCGTATATGTGCGTATAATAGTTTACACAGTAGTGACAATCGACTTATTAATTATAAGTCATCTAAAGAGATAATAGATCCTCTAATCAAATCATTACCATACAAACTAACTTCTTCACAAGAGAGAGCAATTGAAAAAATTATTAAAACTATGAAATCAAAAACTCTTTTGAATGCTATGCTAGCTGGGGATGTTGGTAGTGGTAAAACAATTGTAGCTATTTTAGTAGCTGCTTTTGTAGCAAAATCTGGACGACAGGTTGCGATGGTCGCACCAACCGAAATTTTGTCAATTCAACATGTAGAAAGTTTCAATAAAATCTTATCAATATTTGATATAAGATGTGCTCTTCTCATAGGGAAAATGCCTTTGAAAGAGAAGAAAGATACATTGAAAAAATTAAAAGAGGGTGAAATCGATATAATAATAGGTACGCATGCCGTTTTTGTTGACAATGTCTCTTTTAAGGATTTAGGTTTTGTTATAATTGACGAGCAGCATAGGTTTGGTGTGGCACAACGCACAAGATTAATAAATAAGAGCGAGAATGCTGACGTTTTAACTTTATCAGCAACACCGATTCCAAGGTCATTAAAATTAGCAATACTGGGCAACGTTGATTTAATTAACATTGAAAGAAGACATGACTCTTCAAATATTATAACAGCTATTGTACCACAGGAAAAAAGAATTTCTATGATAGAGTACATAATTAATGAATGCAAAAATGGAAAACAGGCATACTTTATAGCACCCAGAATTTATGATGATGAAGGAATTGAAGGTGATTCGGCAGAAAAATTATATCGTGAATTATTGGCTTTAACGAAAGATGAGATTAATGTTGCATTAATACATGGCAAATGCAGTGCTGAAGAAAAAACTAAAAGCTTAGAGGCTTTTTATACGAACAAAACATCAATACTAGTTGCAACATCAATTGTAGAGGTAGGGATTGACGTGCCAAACGCCTCTATAATGGTAATATTTGATGCTGACTATTTTGGATTAGCAACTTTACATCAACTGCGTGGACGTATTGGAAGGTCAGGTCAGAAATCATATTGTTTTTTATACTCAAGGAGAACAGAAGAAAATGAAATAATAAGATTAAGAATACTTGTTTCTGAAAGGGACGGATTCAAAATTGCAGAAAGGGATTATGAAACGCGCGGTGCAGGCGAGTGGCTAGGTGAAATACAGAGTGGAAAATCTGTATTTAATCCTACAATAAGCAATGTAAATATTGCAAAAGCTATATCGGAATTTATTGATATTAAGGCACATGAATCATTGCTGCAGAGCTATAGAAAAAAATATATGCTTACAAGAGTAACGCTAGTCTAAATTGTTATGCCCTAAAAATCTGCAATTAAATTACCTAAAATCCCTCAAATCTAACGGCACGAGTATATTTACTAAAATCACAAAACATTGTTTTTTGTTTAAAAATTTAGTAATATCTGATATTTTGCTTGACAAATATACACCTTAAGTATGTAATTTAACGAATTAAATACGCGAAAAATATGCTTAGAATTGATAATGTTTTAAGCTTAAGGAGATTTTTATGCACGTTTACGAAAATAAAAGCATTAAAAAAGATTGTACGTACTGTTATGTCTGTGAAAATATATGGGATCCTATCAAAAAAAGATATTATAAACCATCTAATTTGGTTGGTAGTTTCAATAATGACACACGTATCTTTATGCCCAATTATTTTTTATCTGGATTGATAAAACACTATAATTCAAAAATTTTATCAATTACAGATCGTGAAAGATCAATAGTAGAATTAGTTTATAAAAAATATGGTAGTGGAATAATAGAACGATTAAAAAATGAAGACGATAAAGTAGGACTTGTCACTGGAATGTCTATCTCTACAGGCCCCAGTATTGTATTCGGAACTATCACGGAAAGATATGAAATAGATAAAAAACTGACTGTAGCATTTGGAAAAAAAAGTGCCGATATGATTCTTTCATTAGCTTGGTATATTACCTCAGAAGGATGTGCACTTTCAAATAATGAAAGTTGGTTAACATACGTTGAAAATCCTGTAGGAGGCGGGATTA
>JAIRKT010000089.1 GCA_031259965.1 Christensenellaceae bacterium
TTATACCATAAATAGATACCTATTGCAAGTGTTATAGGATTCTTAATGTATTTAAAGACGATTTCAATTTGTAAAAATTTCTATATAAACAGAAAAATACTTATGGCGACATAATCATAAATTTAATTTTAGAATTGCAGAAAGAATTTAAATTTGCATTGATTATGGTTACACATAACAAGAGCATCGCAGAGCTTGCCGATGTGCAGATTATGATAACAGATGGGCAAATAACTAAAATAGAATAAAAATGGAAATAAAATTTAAAAACTTCATAGAATCGCTAAATAAGTATTCGGAAAGAATTGCTATCGAGGAATGCAAATCTAATGCAAAGTATACATATAAGGAACTAATTGAGGATGTAACTAGATTAAGTGTTAGCTTGCTCAAAAAAAATTTAGGTCAAACAAAAATTGGTATTCTTGCAAAAAACTCATATAATTGGGTGAAGGCGTTTTTTGCGATAACTTGCGTAGGTGGTGTTGTTATACCAATTGATATTAACGCAAGTATCAATGAAATCATAAATATATGTGCTCATGGACAAATAATCTACCTGTTTTATTCTGAACTAACAACAGATGAAATGAAAGAAATTAAATCTAAATCAGCTATAAAGTTATTAAACCTTGATTTTAAAGATGATGAAGTCGGAAACGCACAATTTTATAACGAGCAAGATGCTGATCCAGATGATGTTGCAGTTATATTATATACATCAGGCACTACGTCCTCACCTAAAGCGGTAGCACTATCCTCTCGAAACATTCTTTCTGTGGTTTACGCTACAAAAGAAAAACGCGAACCAAGACATTGGACCTTGCTATCAATTCTTCCTTACTCGCATGTTTATGCATTAACATGCGAGTTACTGTTTTCCTTAGAAAATGGTGACACTCTAATTATAAATGATAATTTGGCAAGCGTTTTTGCAAACATGTATAAATATTCACCAAATTTAATGTTTGTAGTTCCAGAATTTATAGAAAAAACTTATAAACTTATAATATCGTATGTTAAAAGAAGCAAAAAAATGTTGAAATTTTATTTTGTTAAAATTGTTAGCAAGCTTTTGATGGCTATTAAAATCGATATTAGGCGATTTCTTTTTCGAGATATATTAAACAAATTAGGAAATGTTGAAATGCTTATTTCTGGTGGTGCATATTTAATGCCTAAATATATTGATTTCTTTAATTGTATAGGAATAAAACTATTTAATGGATATGGAATGACGGAATGTTCCCCTTTAATTAGCATACAAAATACGCATGAAAAACCTAATATAAATTCAGTTGGAACCGCGATTTCATGTTGCAATATAAAGATCAAAAAAGAAAATTCATCTAATATTGGCGAGATATGCGTAAAAGGCGATAATGTAATGTTGGGATATTACATTCAGGACGGCATGTTTGATAAAAGCGATGTTTTTGATGAAAATTGGATAAAAACTGGTGACATTGGTTGGGTTGACAAAAAAGGTTTTTTGTATTTAAAGGGAAGAAAAAAAAATGTTATTATACTGAACAATGGATATAACGTTTATCCCGAAGAAATAGAAAGCTTTTTTAGACAAAGTAATTTAATAGATACAATTACAGTGAAACTGGATAATAATGTAATCTGTGCTACAATTACACCATCGCCATTTTTTTATGATCACTATGACCATGAAGAGTGCAAAAAGAAAATCAATGAAGAAGTGCAAAAGCTTAACAGAAAAATTTCCGCACATATGAGAATTATGCGCACTGAAATAATTTGTGAGGAGAAAAACAATTTATGATGGAAAAATTTATTAAAATCCTCGCCAATATTAAAAATGTGCCAACATCTAAGATTAAATTGGATCACCAATTAATTGAGGACCTAATGCTCAGCTCTCTAGACTTTGCTGCTTTAATAATGGAGTTTGAGTCTCAATTTAGGATAGCAATAGATATAAAAACATTTGTATCGTTAAGGACAGTAAAAGAATTAAGAGACTATATAAAGAGTTTAATCTGCTAATACGGGAGTTTGTCTTGCTACAAAACCATTTGCAGTTTTAAGGCAAATGTTTGACCAGTGCTTGACTCTTCTGTTATAACTCTTTAATAACAAGTAAAACAAATCTTATAAAATTCCACTTGGTTTTGCAAAACTATAATAGTTTGTCTAAATTCTGGGGTAGCATTATTTTTTAGAGGTCAAATTATGATTGATATTGAAACAGGTACGATACTAGATGCCGAAATATACGAACAAATATATGAGGATTACTTGACTGGAGTGAGTTTGGAATCGACATCTGAAGATGTTGATTTTGAAGAAATGATTAGTAAAGTTAAAGTTCAAGGACGCGCAAGACATGTTCTCCGTAGCGAAAAATATCTGGTCTTGTTTTTAAAAATAAATCATACTATTTGTGGATTTATGGAAGCATCCATAGTTGAAAATGATTATATGTTTGAGAGCCCTCACGTGTATATCTCTAATCTTTACATTGATAAGCAAAAAACAATTAACATAAACACGACAGAATTTCTATTGAACATGTACCAAAAGGTTGTTGAGTGGACAACCTTACACAATGTTAAATACATTTGTAATGATATCAATGTTGGAAATAAAGTAATGGAAACTTTAAATGAGCTACTTGGGTTCAAACCATATAGAACTCGTTATTATGCAAAATTATAATAGAACATAATTCTTCTGAAACAGCTACACTAAAATAATTTTGACGCTTCCTAACCCTAAAAATGGATCGACTTATGATAAACTATAACTTTCGAGAAATAAAAAACATAGTAAAGGCCCATTATTTGCTTTTTTTGGGCGGCATATTCTTTGCTGTTTGCTACGCTTCTATAATTGTGGCTTTGCCTTTGGTGTCCAAATATCTGATAGATGTTGTTTTGTCAACAAAGAACATTGATAAAGTTTATAGTGGAATTTTGCTGTTTTTTGTAGTTTCATCTCTACAACCATTGTTTTTTTATTTTAAAGAGCGATTTTTTACACGTTTGTTAGAAAAACTTGCGTATGATTTTCGTGTTGTCATGTTTGAAAAGTTAAACAACCTACCGATGATAACATATGACCGAATTAATTATGGGGAAGTATCAACTAGAATTGTCAGCGACACAAAGGAAATTTACACTTTTTTATATTATGTTTTTAATCAGCTACTAACGAATCTCTTATTGATTATATTGATTTTAGTATTCATGTTTCTAGAGAATTTGTTAATTTCTGGTATCATTTTATTCTTTTTTATCATATATTATTTAATAAATGGCACGATATCCAAAAAATTCAAAAAATTATCTAAGGTCTCACTGGAAAACAATGAGAAAATGCATAATTTAATTAAAAAATGGTATGACAAAAGCCTATTAACAAAACTATTTAATGATCAGTTAGACATAAACAAAGAGGTACATACAATATTCACAAATGTAAAAAATAATTCAGTCCGTGAAAACAATTTACGAAATTTGTTAAATGGTATAACCCTGGGAATAATGTCAGTTGCTTTGTCTGTAATTTATGGGATAGGCGCAATGTTGATAATAAAAGAGCTCCTTACACTAGGTGCTGTGCTCGCATTAGGTTTGTTTTTTCAATCCTTGATCCCCCCACTAAATAGTTTTATAATGAGCAATGTATACTTCAACAGAGTAAAACCCTCATTAAAACGAATAAATGAATATCTCATGGAACCAATAGAATCAGGTAGTATAAAATTTGAAGATATGATTTCAATTAAATTTGATAACGTAACATTTGGATATGAGATTGAAAAAACTGTATTAAGAGATATTTGTTTTCAGATTGACGAACCAGGCGTTTATGGATTCACTGGCCCATCAGGATCTGGTAAAAGCACAATCTCAAAACTAATTTTAGGATTATATTCTGTAACAAATGGTAAAATTGAAATTAAAGGTGAAAACATAAATGAATTAGAAAAAAAAACACTACGATCCCATATTAGTTATCTTCCACAAGATATTACACTAATCAACGATACTATTTTAAATAATATACGATTAGGAAATAAAAATATGCAAACTGACCAGTTAGATCATTTTTGTGAGCTGTTAGATATAAAAAGCATAATTGACAAGTTGCCTTATGGTTATCAAACTATTGTAACAGACAAAATCAATTTATCTGGAGGTGAAAAACGAAGAATTGCAATATGCCGGGCGTGCGTAAAATCTGCAGATTTATATATATTCGATGAACCTGACGCATCCCTCCAAAAAGAATTGTATGAAGATTTAACGACCATATACAGCAAATTAGGGAAGGAAAAAATAGTTATTGTAATCACACACCAAGAAGAAACTTTGAAGAATGCAAAAAAAATATTCAATTTGACAGAAGATGGTCGCATTCTCTAAATTTTAACTCTTAACTTCTAACAATATATATTGTTGCAGTTTTTGATTTTTTAATCCGTTATTATCTGGTGACATAATGGAATGCAAAATATTAAAGAATACTCATTTCCCTTTGAACAATAGCAATTTTCATAATGAATTAATAAAAAGCCTACTCTTCATTGTCAGTTACGAAAAATTAAATAAAAGTTTTAATTTGCAATTTGTATGTTCAGGCTTTTATAGACTATGTTCGTGCTAAAAAGCAATTATAACTTATATTAATAGATATACTAGCACAATTAAAATCCATTATCATTAAATTTCAATTTTGGCAGCTTCTCAACTATATCTATGGTTTTAACTCTCACTGTAATTACTGATAAAAGTAGATTTAACATGTGCAAATTATCGTTACTTGAATCAAGTAAGTGATTAGGATCTATCACAATTTCACTGACTGGATCTTTCTTAAGTTGATACTGATCCATAATGTGAACAATTGCACTTTTGCCGCTTATTATATATTCATTTGCTTTTTCTGGTATGTTTTCGATCCTTATATCCTCATTAAATATAATTGTCTTCTTGTTAATTTTACCTGCGATTTTCTCATACTTCATTTTGCTAACTATTGCTTTAGAAGTGTCCCCTATAACAACCACGCTATCAAGCTTTGACAATGATTCAAAATTTAAATGCAAGTCAGCCAGTTTTCTTCCTGCGCTAGAAAATGTCAAAAAATCCATATATGAATCCATCAATGGTATTTTTGGAAGGCCTGATTTGAGTTCATTTAAGAAGGCATCCTTATATTCCCTGCTATGCAAAATTCCATAAATATAATAAAAAATGTCTTCCTTTGTTATATCTTGATTATATTTTGATTTTGCAAGTTCAAAAAAACTATCACTTATACCATCATGCCTAATAAACTCATCTTCTCTGTCAAAAGCAGTTTTATCTGATATGAGATTTGTTTGATTGTTCTTTTTGTAATAATATAGTGGAAAACACCGTGTGGTTTCTAAACAATTAAAATCAACTATTTTATCTGATATCAAACACGAGAAATTGTTACGAGAGGATATACCAGATACTGCTATTACCAGGTTTTCTATATTTTCCTTTGGAAAGATGGAAGCAAATAATGTTGTGCATTCGACGAATGTGTTTGAATAGTACAAGAATCTACGATTAAATGGTCGATAGTTAGCTAACTGTATTTTTGTAGCATCGAATCTTTCACTGACGCCCTTTGCAATTTTTTTATTTAAACCTCGTGATAATGAAATGTATTTTGGGTCTGGAGAATCGATATGATTTCCACAACATTTGTTATAATAATCAATTGTTAATGTCATTTTTTCCTTCAGATCACTTTTTCCAAAAGAGTAAGTCCAACTATCCCTGTTTGTCGAAATGCCCAATGTAAATATTGAAAAAACACTATTTGACAATGGCATATATTTACTAGTTTTGTCGGGTGCTAGTGGATAAAAGGATGTGTAATTTGTTTTTTTGCTAATTAACCAATCATTATCTTCACTAGGAGTTAGCCTTTTCATCGTAGGCATAGTGTTCGATAAAAATGAACTCGCCTTTTTGATTATCTCTAGCTTTTCTTTGCGTTTCAGACTATCACCTATATCACAATAATAAATCAAAGCATTCTTTTTGTGATTTTTTGATTTAACAAGAATAGTAATGGCTATGGGCGCTCTTGAACCACGCCAGAATATATTCTCACCCTCTTTTTGCGAATATTCACCAGCGGTTCTCAAATCACCTCTTAAATTAAAAATATAGATTTTCGAAAACTCATGTTCAAAACTTTTTCTAAGCATATCACAACTTGATGATTTGATCCAACTGGCATTAGTAACAAAAGCAATTATCCCATCATTATTCCCAATTTTGTCTGTAGCCCATCTAAAAGCTCTTATGTAACTGTCATATAATGATTTAGTGTTTTTTGATTTTGACCCTTTAACATAATTTCTGCTCAAACTCCCATCCAGCTTTGAATATTTTATTTTGTTTAAAAATTCATCTACTGTGCCATGTACTGAGTAAGGAGGGTTTCCTATTATTACCGTTATTTTTGCTTGTTTTTGTTTGATAAGGCGATCAATATTTTCTGAATTATTAAAGACCTTTAGTTGCTCATTTTCCCCTAGCTCAAATGTGTCAGTTAAAACTATTCCTTTAAAAATAGTGTGTTCTGGATTTTTTGTTTTTTCATGGAATTCACTTTCAATATTAATAGTTGCTATATAATATGCTAAAAGCACAATTTCGTTAGCAAATATTTCATTAGTAAATTTTCGCTCTAAATCATCAGCTCTTATTCGATCACTTTGTATCAATCTAGTTACAAATGTACCAGTTCCTGTAAACGGATCCAATATATTAATCTTTTCTTCTGTTATGCTGCGCCCAAATTCATTTTGCAATATGTCATCTACGGAATTTATAATAAAATCAACTAATTCTATAGGCGTATAAATTATTCCCAGTTTTTGAACCATATCAGGAAACGCAATCTTAAAAAAAGTGTTATAGAGTCGTATAATTATTTCCTGCCGGCCCTTAGCATCATCAATCTCATCTACAATTAATTTTATGTTGTCATAAAAACTTTTTAATCTTTCCTCTTGTTCGAGTTGATTTATTTCTGGGATTTTCTTAAGGAAGGCATTAAGCTCTATTGAAATTGGGTTTTTTGAGGCAAACAAATAGTTTTTAAAAAGCGCATTGAATACTGGTTCTGTTATCTTATGTTGCGCTAGCATTTCGATTACAGACGATAGCGTCAAATTTGGATTATTTAAATTGTGCTTAAGCGCTTTCAAAAAATCGTCAAATATTTCAACATATTCCTCTTTTTTTACTAGCTTATTTAATTCTGAAATCTGGCCCGCCGCAATTTCCGCCACATTTCCTGCCCATTTTAACCAGAAATTTCTAGATCCCGTAAATTTTACTAGTCGCGCATATATTGCTTTTTTTAGTTCTCTGTTTTTATTTTCTAGTAGTTTTTTAAATGCTGTTTGTTTATATGCATCTTCTCCATCTGTAGTTAGTGGTTTTATGCTGCCTATTACTATTTTGTTTGACCTTCTATTATATCTAATCTTGTTAATGATGCTCTCTAATCTAGAGTCGTGCGATCGCAATGCATTTAAAACGTCCCACACTATTTTAAATTCTTTATTTTCATCTAACACATCCTCTGCAGAAATGTAGTTTGGAACTAGTACTGGAATTATAACATATCCGAACTTCTTGTTTCTAGCAATTCTTACTACTCGTCCTATTGATTGAGCAACTTCGATAACTGAATTTTTTCCAGCTAAAAATATTATTGCATCCAGCGATGGTACATCTATGCCCTCACTCAAACATCTCACGTTTGATAGCATCTTGCATGAGTTATCATTATCATCTGACTTTAACCAGTTTATCATTTTGTCTCTATCAGATGATCTCATTCTACCATCTATATGACGGCAGGTAACGCTGAGTGGCAGTGTTTCTTCTGTGTTTTTTCTATAGCGCTTAGTTATTTCGTTGAACGCTGTGGATATGTTTTTAGATGTTTTAATATTTTGTGCAAAAACCAAAGCTCTTTTTATAGGTGTTGGATCCTCTGTCACTATACTATCATCGTCATAAATATTTTTGGCTAAAGCATTTACGCAACCTACAAGTTTTTCTAATGTATCAATTTCTAGTTGAAATTGTTTATCACTTGTTGCATTATCATCTGCATGGATGTCATCTAGAATTTGTTTTATTTCTTTTTGAGGAATAACTTCCTCGTTTATAGTTAAAATTAATACCTTGTAATCTGTTAACCTTTTTAGCTCGATAGCGTCCTTAAAAGAAAGATCGAATATATCTTCACCATATATCTCCTTGTCATCCATTGAGTAGAGTGGTATCGAAAAAAATTCAGCATTTTTTTTCAATTTTGTTGTATAAAGTTTTGGTGTTGCGGTCATATATAATCTAAGTTTGCCCCGGATAAACTCGTTATTATGAACTCTTACAAACCTGGCCGAATCTTCTTTTCCGTTTTCAACTATGCCAGTTGTGCGATGCGCTTCATCACAAATAATAATATCAAAATCTGGAAGTCCTAATTGTTGTGCTACTCTTATTGCGTCAATTGATTGATATGTAGTAAAAATTACCGTTTGTTTATCACACCCGCATTTAATGTACTGCTCGAATATTTCTTTTGAATCGGTTGATGCTGGATATGCTAAATCTGCTATTCTATCTATTGAATAATCACCATCTTCCAATTCATCTTTAGAAACCTTTGGATCTGAGCATACACAAATGCAATTTAATGAGTTGTATTCAGATTGATTAATCCACACCCTTAGGGTTTGCGCAAGCAAAGATATGGAAGGAAGACAAACTAATATTAGTCTTTTTGTTACTGCTAATAATCTAGCTATATGCAAAGCAACTATTGTTTTACCGCTACCACAAGCCATACTAATTATCGCGCGCTCATGAGAGTTAAAATAATCAATGGCTCTTTTTACGGCTTTTGTTTGATAGTCAAACAATTTGCAAATAGGCGGCCTCGCAATTTCACCACATACACCCTTATATAACAACCCCCAATCAACACCAGATTCAGCTAGTGCATATGGCGTAATTCTTATTGCTTTTGGTATTTGATTACAAAAACAAGCCTCTGCATTTGCAGACCAATTAGTAGTTGTTGAAACCCAAATCCTTAAACTAAAATTTTTTTCTACACCACAAACAATGAATGTCCTACTAGACGTAGACATGAAACTATCTATTTCTTGTTTGAGTATTCTCGTCTTTGGGCTATAACATTTACACTGCAGTGCCCAATATTCACCATCCATAGTCTCAATGACAATATCAATACCAACATCGGATCCACTACCAAATTCAAATTTAAATGGAAAATCTTTCCAAAGCCAGATCCTTTTAATTTTATCTTTGTACTTAGGATCAGTTAAGAGATAATCATATATTAACCTCTCAAAACGGCGACCTTGATGTGCAGTATTGGCACTAGTATTAATAAGATCAGTTAAGACATCATAGAAGCCCATATTTACCTCTTTGTAGAATTAAAGCCACCCTAATTCAAAATTCCTTTTGAATTGTTTTTAACTAAATATAATTTTACACTTCCTTACATGGGTTTATGTTAAATTTTCAAATTTTAAAAACCAAAAGTTGCGAGTCGGTCTGTAAGCCGAGTTCTGTCGTGTTCGGTCATCTGTCTAGACTCATTGTCACCAATGAGTTCAAGCGATTTAGGAGCTAGACGGGCTATCTGTTTGCTCTTTTCTCTTGCATCAAGTGGGGTTTACACGGCCAATTTCGTTGCCGAACTGCCGGTGCGCTCTTACCGCACCTTTCCATCCTTACGAGTAAACTCGCGGTTTATTTCTGTTGCACTTTCCTTAAAGTCGCCTTCAGCAGGTATTATCTGCCACTCTGCCCTGTGATGCTCGGACTTTCCTCATCTTTCGATGCGACCGACCAACCGACTCACAACTATTTTGTTTTATCAATTTTATATACTTGCCACTGTATAAGAAGCTTCGTACAGCGGAATGCTAATATGGTTATTTTGCTAGCAATGTTATTACTGACGAAGCCAGTTCAGATGGTGATTCGATCGATAGTCCTTCAATTAAACGTGCTTGCTCATAAAGCACAGCTGCATATTCTTTTAAAGTATCTTTGTCATTTTCAAAGAGATTTTTCAATTTTAAATATATAGGGTGCTGTGCGTTTATTTCTAAAGCAACCTTTGCTCTAATCTTGTCATTGTTGTTTGGCATAGATTGTAGAACCTTTTCCATCTTCATAGAAATATCGCCTTCTTCTATTAAACAAACAGGATGATTTTTAAGACGAGATGAAACTCTAACATCTGAAACTTTGTCGCCTAGAGTTTCCTTTATAAAATCTGTTAAGGTGCTGTCATCTGATTTTTCTTCAGTCGTTTCGGGCTTTGTTAATCCCAAATCGCCAGATGCTGATATAGATTTAAACTCTTTTGCATTTTTATACTCTGCATCAAGTGCATACTTTTCTATCATTTTAATTGCAAACTCATCAACATCATCTGTAAATAATAGTATATCATACCCACTATCCAATACTAATTCAGCCTGTGGCTGTGCTTTAATTTGTGCTACAGAATTGCCACAAGCATAATAAATGTATTTCTGATCCTCTTTCATTGCGTTAACATATTCTTTTAAAGTAATCAACTTATCATTCTGCACAGATTTAAACATAATTAAATCTATTAGCACATCTTTGTTCGCACCAAAGGACTCGTATATACCATATTTTAGTTGTACACTGAACTGGTCATAAAATGTTTCATACTTTTCTCTGTCGTTTTCAAGCAGATCTAGCAATTCGCTCTTTATCTTTTTTTCTAGATTGCTTGCAATTTTGCGGAGTTGACTATTATGTTGTACTGTCTCTCTTGAAATATTAAGAGTTATATCTGTATCCACTAAACCAGATACAAAACCAAAGAAATCTGGTATTAATTCTTTCGACTTCTCCATTATCATAACATTATTAGTATACAATTTAAGTCCCTTCTCAAATGATTTACCATAATAATTATATGGAGCACGAGCAGGAATAAATAATAGTGCTGTATAATTTATAGCACCTTCCACATTTGTGTGTATTACACGAAGAGGATCCTTAAAATCATGGAATTCATTTTTATAAAATTCAAAGTACTCACTTTCAGTAATATCTGATTTGCGTTTTTTCCAAATCGGAATCATTGAATTTAATATATCAAAATCTTTTTCATCCTTCTCTATATCTTCTTGATTTTGTGTATCTTTTATATCATCTTCACTGGATGCATTGTTTTCATCCTTATCATCTTTTATAAGGGTTAACTTTATTGGATATCTAATGTAATCAGAATATTTCTTAACAAGATCACGAATGGTATATTCGTCTAAGAATGAATCATAATCTTCTGCTACTTCATTTCCCTCATCTTTCTTTATATGCAGAACAACTGTAGTTCCCGCTTCCTCTTTTTTAGTCTTTTTAATATCATACCCATCAGACCCAGTTGATGACCATATATAGGCATCCTCTGCACCATATGCTCGGCTTATAACCTCCACTTTATCGCTTACCATAAACGCAGAATAAAAACCCACACCAAATTGACCAATTATATTAATATCATCACTTTTTTCAATGGCTTTTTTAAAGTCTAGAGAACCGCTTTTTGCAATAATACCTAGATTATCTTCTAGTTGTTCACTTGTCATTCCGATCCCATTATCAGAAATTGTTAAAATTCTCTTTTCACTATCACTTGTAATATTAATCTTAAAATCTTCTTTAGCTAACCCCAAATTCTCGTTTAAACTTTTATAATAAAGTTTGTCGATTGCATCACTCGCATTTGAAATTAATTCACGCAAAAATATTTCTTTGTGTGTGTAGATAGAATTAATCATTATGTCTAGCACGCGTTGAGATTCTGCTTTAAATTTCTTCATAAATTAAGCTCCTTTTTAAAATATTAGCAATCAACACTGTTGACTGCTAATATATTATAAATCTTAATTTAAATAAATGCAAGCGTATTAAAGTGCTTTTTTAAAATAGATAGGTAATTTCAATAATTATGACAAACTCTTCAAATAGTTATATTCTTCAACTTCGAATTCTTAAAACTTATTTAGCTAGCAAAAATTGTTTTATTACCACCTAAGAGATTTCGCCTCATAAAATTCATCATCATCATATAGTTCATATTTAAATTCCAAATCTAAAGGTGCGAGACCTTCTCTCTCTCTTCTTATTCGCTTCAGCTCTTTAATTAAAAGCTCTTTTGTTTTGTCATTATATCGTATAAATAGCAATGGAATTAAATTCAATATTGATCCCAACATTGGTGCTAAAATAAAGACAGGCCAGGCATACTTATAAAAAGTTGGTGATTGGTTTTGTTCGAGGTTAGCGTCAAATTGTAAAATAGTCAGTGTCAGTGCCATAAAAAATGTAGATATGGCACCTGTTATTTTAGCGGAAGCATTCTGCATGGAAAATACTGTGCCATCATTTCGTTCACCAGTTTTCCACTCTAGATAATCAAGACTATCACCCCAAAGGGCAGTCATTGCTATGTCTGTCATGCTAGCTGGTATGTTTACAAGCGTTAAACATAACCCAGATAAAACAAGTCTCCAACCCTCATAACCAATAAAAAATGCTAGAAAACGAAAGCCTATATTAAAAAATATCGATGCTAATAGTATATACCTCATCCCACCTAGTTTGCGTGCAACGTAAATAGCCAATGGTTTACAAAGCGAACCAGGTATTCCACACAAAAGCCCAAATATGAAACTTAGAGTTGTACCATTTATCTCGAGCCCAAATATGTTGTTTTCTGCTAAAACATATTGAAAAAATGTTATCTGCTGTAAAACTAGTGTTGTAGAACCAAGAATTGAACCCAATACTACTAATAATACAATCTTGTTTTTGAATAAAATTGTAAAAGCACTCAACTTTGCCGTGCTTTTTTTTGCAAGTGGAACTCTCTCTTTAGCGTAAGATGCGGAATAAGAAAGAACCATTCCACCAAATCCCAAAATTACAGCCATTACTACAAATGCCGGGCGCACATCCATATTATTCCTTTCAATAACTCCAATAACCAATGTGATAATTCCTGGCAACCAACCTCCCATCATTGCCCCAATTCTACCTATTTGTGCCGCCCGCGCCCGTTCTTTTGGATTCTGTGATATAAGTGCTGTCATTCCCCATTGTGCAATATCCTGAAATGAATAAAGAAAATCATACACCATATAGACAGCAATTAACAATAGCATATATATAGTTTCAGATAAACCAAAATCTATAAACAAAAATATTACCATAATGCCTATGGGAATTGCTAGTTTTTTGATGTAGGGCCTTAATCTTTCTCCATTTTTAAAAGTATGTTTATCAATTATTGCCCCGACAATCGGATCGTTTACAGCATCCCAGATGCGAACTATAGTAAAGAGCGTGCCAAATAACATTGGTTCAAACTTTATAACAAAAAGGCAAAAGTAATTAAACCAACCTATAAAGCCACATGAATTGTTCTGTCCAAAAACACCAAGCGTAAATCTAATTAATTCTTTTCTTGGAACATCATGGTCACTATCCTTACCAAAGGTTTTATCCAAAACCTTGTTTGCAAATAATTTAAAGCGATTCACTTTAAATTCCTCCGAGACTGTAAATATAATTTAAATTTATATAGCACATTTTGAATGTAAAAATATTATAACTTTTTTTTTAACATATGTAAATAGTTAACTTCCAAAATTTACAGAATTATCTGCAAAATATGCTAATTTAAAGGATATATCCTCTATTTTAGAACTTGTAAAAAATCTAAGCAACATAGATTTTAAAATCGCACAGTAAGAGGAGGCATTAGAGCAATATTCAAATGCATTTAATTAGACATCTCTACAACATCCCATTAAACTTCATAGTAAAGAAACAATTTGAAAAGCAAAAAAATATCAATTATGCCTTTTAGTATTCATGTGTTGATTGCAAATTAGTGCTTCATATGCCAAACAAGCAAAACAAGGTGCATTTAGTACATATGGATTAAAATATACTAGTTTTTCAAACCAAGTGCAAACTCTATTAACATCTCGTCTCCTTTTCTGTTTTGCTTTTTGGTCTCGTTACCATTTGTTTACTCCGCGCCAATCTGATGCAACTTGATATGTTATACCTGTATCTATATGCAGCGAAGTGCTTTTTTGCACATCGATTCTTGAAATTTTCTACAGCTTTTAAATGTTGCTCGTCTGTAGTGCCTTTTGATTCAATAACAAGGTACAACTTCTTTTTACCACACAAATCTTCGTAGTAAACCGCCCAATCTGGATTATAACTGCCGATTGGGGTGTTAATTTTAAAACGCTTGGGAATCTTAAAAAAAAACTTTACATCCTTATCATTATCCATAGCACGAGCAAACTTATTTTCTACAGCACTCTCGCAAACAACATGATCATAAATCGAATGATCTACTGCTACTGCATTATGATCTAAAAACGTCAATTTTGGCGCTTTTAATTATCTTTGTGATCTCCTCTACAAAGGACTGTGGGTTGTTTACAAAATCTGGCCATCGATTTGCCTCAAGCAATATCTCGCCAACTTCTTTGCGCGGCATTTTACAAGCCGCCGCAATCGTCGATATAACATCAGGCAATAAAAATTCTTGGACTATATCTGAAAAGTTTTGGCGCACTGGCTCATATAACACCCCCTTTTTTTGAAGATCAAGTCTCGCTTCCTCCTTAATTATCCGTGTCGGCTTTATCGCTTCCATTTTTTTTATGCGTTCTACACATATTTTGTGCAACTCAGTTATATTTATATTAATTCGAAATATGGTTTTTTGCTTCATTTTTTCCCAAATTAATAAGAATTCAGGGGAAGTGAACATCTCGTCTTTTCTCTTGACTAAAACCTGTTTTTTGTATGGTTTAATCACAACATTTTTGTCTGCCTCTGTTAATATTGAAATTATGCGATCCCTCGCTGCCTCAAAACGGTCTGGAATATCAATCGTTCCTTCTACAATTGCGCTCCTGAGTGCTTCTTTTATTTTACCACTTGCATCAATGTAATTCTTTTCTTGAAAATGCTTTAGTATTTCAGTAGCGCCTTCATTATTAATCTTTTTATGCTCAACTGCTAAAATCTGCACACCACTTTCAATTTGAATCTTCACTTCCTCCTTGTATGAAATATTTACAAACATACCGATATCCAAAACGCCAAACTTTACTCCAAGCTCTTCAATTTCAGTTTGCAATTTTGATGGAAACTCCGCAAATCCCTCACGACCTATATAACGTGCAAAACATTGATATTCTCATCTTCAATCCGCTCTCAGCTCTGATTAACGCAAAGTCTAAGTCCACGCCCAATTTTCTGCTTGCAGGTGAAAGGCGTTTTGTTTTCGATTAATGTGCAAATTTGAAATACATTCGGATTATCCCATCCCTCTTTTAGTGCGCTGTGCGAAAATATAAAACGCAGAGGGGTGTCAAACGATAACAATTCCTCCTTTTCTGCATTATCAGAGCGTAAGTATCAAAGTCGTCCGCCGTTTCTCCATTTGTGTCCTTATATGCTCCTTTTTTGTCTTTTGAGAAGTAACCATTATGTACAGAGGCCGCATTCTCAGGAAAACGCTCGAGTATTGATGCAAACCGTGGGAGCACTATCAGCTTTGCATATTCCTCCTCAAACATTTTGGCATATATTCCTTTTGTGTCGCCATCATTTGCATTGTGTGCACGGTAGCGCGCTACCTCGTCTATAAAAAACAACGATAATACCTTTATCCCTCTACTTATATAGTTTAATTCCTTTTCAAGATGTAGTTGTATAGTGCTTTTTATCTGCTCGCGTTTCATAACGAGTTCATCAACGCCGCCGATCGTCTTGCCTAGTGCGAGTGTATCCGTGTTAGAAAATTCTATATTTTCAAGCCCCCGCGTGCAGTCGATTCCCACAATCTCATAACCTTCGTATATCTCGCGGCCTGAAACCTCACTTAAATTTGCATTAGCCGAAACCGTTACACACTTGCGATCTACAAAGCCTGTCTTCTTGCTTCGACAATCTAATTCTAATTTAGCATAAAATCCATTTTTTCGACCCACCTCAAGAAGCCGTATATATGGTTTATTACATCCGCCTGACACGCTATCAGTTACAATGCAAATCTGTTTGACTATTTTTTTTCGTATGCATCTACAGGTGTAAGACGGTAAATAGTATTTATCTTTTCGCGGTGCGTCGCACTATATCTAAGTTCAAATAATGGGTTTAGATTATTGGATATCGCTGTGCGTGACAAGTTGGTATTATCTAATACCTGCGGCTCGTCGAGTATTACGATAGGACGGCACTCGGTCATAAATTCTCTTGCTGACTTGTCCATGCGATCGCTTTCTTTTACAAAAAGGTTGATTGCTCTTGTTTATTGCGTCTATGGTAACAATCATAATTTCAAGCGTATAAGAGAGAGCAAAGTCACGCACCTCATTCAACTTTTTGCTGTTGTATATGAAATAATGCGCCTGTCTTCCGTCATACTCTTGTTTAAAGTGGGCTTCCATAATTTTAAAACTATGCTATACTCCCTCGCGAATGGCTACGCTTGGCACCAAAATCACAAATTTATTAAAACCATATTTTGAGTTAAGCTCAAATATCGTTTTTATGTAGACAAATGTCTTGCCTGTTCCTGTTTTCATTTCGATATTGAAACGATATTCAGGCACGCCAGCCTCATCCACTATCTCAGTAAGCGGCAATAAATTTGTTTCCTGCACAGCGTTCATGTTTGTTTGTATTTGCGTACGACCTATTGATAGTGCATTACCATATCCATAAATGTAATCCTTATTGCATTCTGTTAGGTCTATTGCGTTTATTCCAAAAATCGATGGCGCACCAGTTTGCCCTTTAAAAAGATCTATCACCGCATTTACAGCGTCTGTTTGAAATTGTTGCTTTTTAAATTTTAATTTCATCAATCTTCCTTAAATATATGTTAACTTTTAACTCGCTTAATTTTCATCTAATCTCTCAAATTTATCTTTTTTTTGATTACTATAACTTATGTTCAAAACAGCTTCATTTCTTGTCCAGTTTTTTTTAATATCATCTCGCAGTTAGTCATGGCATTGGTGTCTGCAAAACACCGATCCGCAAAGAAAAGCTTACTCGCACCGAGCAAGGATAAAGTCTCCATTTGCTCTATCGTCAACTCAGGTTGCGTGCAAATTAAAACCTTAAAAGCGTCATATGTTTCGTCACCTGTTGTGCGTGATTATGTGCGCTGTAGTATTTGCTTTTACCACCTCTACAATGGGTAGCGTGATTGGCAAACTACACTTGAGCATTATCTCATATACTAGGTCAAGTGGAGTGCGATCGGGTTTCAAATAATCGTAGTAATCGCGTATACGACTTGCTATCTCATCATAGTCTCGCGTGTAACTATTATCCCACTTTTTTAGGTTGGAATCATCAAGTTTGAACACCTTAAATCCCATGTCAAACTCCGCTGTCACAGGCCAAGCAGCATCTCTTATTTTTTTGCTCGCCCTGCGTATTCTTTCTTTGCCTATATCACAAAGTGTTTTGTATCCTGCTTTGAATGCCTCTGTATTTTCGTTGGTTAATTCTGGTAATTGTATGCATATAAAACTGCGATCACCATGGTCTGCCGCATTTTGTTGCATTACTGCATGCGCCGTGGTTGATGAACCACTAAAAAAGTCGAGAACAATGTCTCTTGTGTCTCGATGAGTTCCCATTTGGAGCATTTTTATAATCATTTCGACGGGTTTTGGATAATCAAAAACCTTGCTTCCAAATAATTCTTTTAGGGCAAGTGTCCCTTTTTCGGTGTTGGTATCCTTGTCCCACCAAATCGACCGTGCCATGGAACGACTCTCGCGGCATTTCTGAACGATTTGATAACTTCCTTTCATCATTCTTTTTGCTTTGATTTCGGTGTTTAGATTTGCTTTTGACTTTTCTTTTCCCCACCGCCAAACCGTGTTTACACCTTGCAATTCTATCGGATATAATTTAAACCATCCCTCTTTGGGTTCTAGCGAAATTTCATAAAGTCCGTTTGCGTCTGCTAGTGTTGTATTTATATAAAATGGATAATATAGATTAGGGCGATTTTCTTTGTTAAACTTTATATTTCTATTATGCAGCTCACGCAATTCAAAACCACCGCGCTCGTCAAATTGTGTAAATTTTTTTTCTTTGTCCTCTACTAAATTCAAACTCGCTGCATCTGTCTTAGAATAAACGTATATGTATTCGTGCATTCGTGTTATTCCACCATAATCACGTCCCCCTGGATTGCTAGCAACTGTTATCTGTCCTATATAGTTATATTCGCCGAATACTTCGTCCATTAACTTTTTTAGGTTTGTTGATTCGTTATCATCACAACTTACAAAAATTACGCCGCCATTTCGTAGAAGCATCCTTGCCAATTTTAAACGCGGTAAAATCATATTAAGCCAATTTGTGTGATAGCACCCGCAGTTTCGGGGTTACTTTTAGCCACCTCTCCTATCGTCTTTTTGTAATTCTCTATGCTATCTGCAAAGTCGTCAGCATATATAAAATCGTTGCCTGTATTATATGGTGGGTCTATGCATATCATTTTCACACGATTCATATAACTAGCTGAAAGCAATTTTAAAACCTCCAAATTGTCGCCCTCTATGTATAGATTTTGTGTCGTGTCAAAATGAACACTTTCATCTCTGTAGGGGCGTAGCGTCCCTGTGCTACGCTTTTGCGCTAATCGAAGCGCATCTAATTTGCCAGGCCACGTAAAACTATACTTTTCCCGTGCGTCCACATGTTCGCCCAATGCGGCCCGCAGCTCGTCGAAGTCTATCTTCCCATCCTTAAAAACCTCAGGAAAAATTACTTTTAGCTTCTCAATTCTCGCCGCTACTAAATCGGGAATCAATCCATCAATTCTTTTCATTAGCCCTCTTTTTATATTTGCTGTTTAATCACACATTCTAATGAGCACGCGAGTTTTATGTGTGTGGATAATATCTTTAGCACACCCAAAACGTTTATGACTGTTTGTGATCTCTAAATTTTTGATTTTAAATTATAATGGGGTTGAACGACTAGCGAGCAGTCGTGCAAAAACCTAACGCTTTATCAACTAGGGTTTCTCTTTGTTTTTTGTTTCTAAGCGCTGGTAAGGCTCCCTTTTTATTCTTGCTGCAGGCATGCACATCATCGTCCATTCGCAATGCCTCGATGTTTTTCTCTATATTGCAATTAATCCTACGAAGATTTTAACATAAGGCACATTAAAATTTCAAAAATTTAAACTTAAATTTCTGAAGTAACATTTAAATTTTAATTTTTTACAAAAAAAAGCCACACATTAAGCACCAAAGAGAGATATACCATTATAATCGGCTCTTATTTTAACAAAAATTAGTTTATATATTGCATAAAAGCAAATTATATGTTAAAATATATGTATGAAAGAGTTAATTATTTCCGCAGACAAAAATGATGTCTCTTATTCTGAACATTTTGATCGTTTTGATAAGTATGTAACATCAACTAATCCAATCGATTATGGTACTTCTTATGAAAAAACTGGACCAGCTGGTATAAAATATGCTAAAACAACGCGTTCTATTTTTATATCTTCATTAGTTTTTTTTATTTTAAGTCTTATATCACAGGTTTATAACATTATAGCCTTAAAAACTAATGATACAGGTTCATTAGCAGATAGTAATCCTTTAGGAATTTGGTTGTATGTTATAGAAATTGTGCTTTTTGCTTTAACATTAATTTTGTATTTCATTTTTTTAGCACGCAACAGAAAGAGCGCTTTAAAAATGATTGATGATTATAATGATTTTGAAAGGCAGGCCTTTTTGAGTGCTCAAGAGCGCTTTTCTATACCAGATAATTTCGATGAGATTGGTATCTTTGAATCGCAAGTCAAAGCTCGTGGTGCAGAAGTTGTTTATTTGTCTGATAAAAAACCTTTGCTATTAGAGCGCCGACTTATTTATGCTAAAGACAATGGCGTTGCTATTGCTGATTATGAAACTGAATATACTCTGCCATATGAGATTTTAGAAAGTCATAAGTTGATTGAATCTCAAATTAATTTTATTTCTTTTGATCCATCCCTTGCTGAATCACCTGATGTTAAAATGTACAACTTAACATCTAATAAAACAAAATACTCACTGGGGAGTTATGGCAAGTTTGTTTTTAAAGATATCGATGGTGAATTTGAACTAAAAGTATTACCAAATGATTTCCATAAATTACTACGCCTCTTTATTCCACAGGATAAGTTTTAATTAATCCGCTCGTTTGTTATCCGCATGATTATATAATCCACTTAGTTTTCAATAATTCTTTTAAAGTTAAGGACTAATCACCTCATAGGTTTCTAACCTTTGTAGTGCTTTAATCCTGCGTACCGCTCTTCTTCACTATATATACAACCACAATATTTTTGCATGTAGAGTCCCATTTCTCGCGCCTTGCTTTGCCCTTCTCTAAAATGTGGTCTGAAATCTCTGTATACAAACTCAATACCATTTTTTTCTGACATCAATTGCGCATATTTAATAATTTTGTCATGATTCTGGTAAGGACTTATTAACAGAGTAGTAGAAAATGCCTCATATCCATTTTGGGATGCAAATTGTGCTGTCTTTTCAACTCTTCTCATATAACAATAATCACATCTTGCTTCTAAATCATTTGACACAGCACTAACAAATGAACGCAGCCCATATTCATCAATTATCTCTAATGATAATGCAATATTCTCTGCATAACTAATTAAAGTATCTAAACGCCTTAGATATTCGGTTTTAGGATGTATATTTGTGTTATACCAAAACCCTGTTACCTCTATACCTTCATTTCTTAAAATTTCAATACATTTCACAGAGCATGGTGCACAACAAGTGTGTAATAATAGTTTCATTTAGGTTTTTAAAAGTCCTTTGGTTATTTATAGTTTCATTTTTCCTGCTGGAGCGCATAGTATTTTGCATATAAGCCACGTGCTGCGATCAACTCTTCATGCGTTCCACTCTCAATTATTCTGCCGTTATCTACTGTCATGATAATGTCAGCGTTTCTTATTGTACTCAATCGATGCGCTATAACAATAGTAGTTCTGTTCTTTGATAATTCAACTAATGCCTGTTGGATTAGACTCTCGTTTTCATTATCAAGCGCTGATGTCGCCTCATCTAAAATGAGAATTTTTGGATTTTTGAGAAAAACACGTGCAATTGAAATCCTTTGTTTTTGTCCTCCTGATAATTTTGCACCTCGTTCGCCTACAAATGTATCATAACCCTCTGGTAATGATAATATGAAATCATGCAGATTAGCCATACGAGCCGCATTCATTAACTCCTCTTCACTTGCATCTGGATTTCCATATGCAATATTTTCTCGCACAGATCCACTAAAAATATATGTGTCTTGTTGCACAACCCCAATTGATCGTCTCAAAGAGGAAATAGTAAACTTATCTATATTTTCGCCATCAATTAAAATCTCACCCGATGATGGTTCGTAAAAACGTGGGAGCAGAGAGCAAACCGTGGTTTTACCACCACCAGATGGTCCTACAAATGCAACAGTTTGTCCACTTTTTATCTTGAAACTAATACCATTTAAAACCTCGAGAGGTTTTTCATATGCAAAGTATATATCTTTATATTCTACTATTCCGGATTGAACAACAAGCGCCCTAGCGTTTTTTGTGTCTTGTATCTCAGGTTCAGTTTCTATGACATCTATAAATCTTCTGAATCCAGAGAAACCACGCTGAAATGTTTCTGTGAAGTTTACTAGTATTTCAATAGGACTTATAAATATTCCTATATATAGAAAATACATAGCAAATTCAACAGCGTTTAAACTACCTGTAGTTAAAAAGAATGCCCCAGATATTAAGGCGGCGACATACAAAAGCCCTTGGAACAATGAATTTATAGAATGATAAATACCCATTGCCCTATAAGACTGGCTTTTGCTCTCTAAGAAAGCATCGTTCGCATTATCAAATTTCCTATGTTCAATGCTCTCACCTGTGAATGATTTGATTACTTTTATCCCTAGCAAACTATCTTGTACTCGCGCGTTAATTCCAGCTATCCGTTTTCGGTTTGCAGTGAATATGTTTCTCATCCGTCTATTCATAAACAAACTAAATATAATCATCAACACAACAACAGCCGTTAAGATTAAAGTGATCTGCCAGTTAATCATGGATAATAAGATTAAAGAACCTGTTATTTTTAGTAATGAGATAATAATGTTCTCAGGCCCGTGATGCGCAAACTCTGAAATATCAAATAAATCAGACACTAATTTGCTCACCATTTCACCAGAATTATTTCTATCGTAATAGGAAAATGTGAGTTTTTGATAATGGTAGAAAAGTTGTCTTCTCATGTCTCCTTCCATTCTTGCACCCATTATATGCCCCCACGATGTGATAAAATATTGGCAGAAGAATTTTACAGCATAAAATAAAAGTAGTATTATCGCTATGTATATTACAGTGTTTAAAACAGCATTTCCAGACGGAATCAAAGTAAGTGTTATATATTTTAAAATTTGCGGGAATGCTAAATCTACAGAGGATACTACTATTGCGCAGAAAAGGTCTATTGAAAAAAGTAATTTGTATGGTTTGTAGTAATTTATAAATTTTTTGAGCATACTAAAATTATACCATTATTAATCAATTATATCAAACCAAAATTTGATTTCTAAAAATAGTAAAACAATTCTAAATAGGCAGCTTGTTAGAATTTCATAGCAATATATGCAAATTTAACTATTGAAATAGCTATTTAAATAGAGATTGAAAATAATCACAAGTTGAACAATTTTCATTTGTTTAAATCTAAAACCAAAACCCGGTTTTGCCTCTAAAATTTACATTTTTTTACTTCAAAAATCACTTTACCTAACTTTTTAAAAATATTTTTAATATTTTGAAAAAATGTTATTAAATTTAATTGACAACTCTCGTATAATAATATATTATATTTCAAGTTGCTAACATCGTTAACAACGATCGTACCATATAACGGGGTGTAGCGCAGTTTGGTAGCGCACTTGGTTTGGGACCAAGGGGCCGGGAGTTCGAATCTCTTCACCCCGACCAGGTTGCAAAAAAATTTAATAGGGGCTTTTAGCTCAGTTGGTCAGAGCGGTCGGCTCATAACCGATTGGTCCGCGGTTCGAGTCCGTGAAAGCCCACCACTTTAAAAAATTTCATATGCGGTCCGGTAGTTCAGTTGGTTAGAACGCTAGCCTGTCACGCTAGAGGTCGAGGGTTCGAGTCCCTTCCGGATCGCCACTTTTGTCTTAAACTTTAGCCTTGGTAGCTCAGTCGGTAGAGCAATGGACTGAAAATCCATGTGTCGGTGGTTCGATTCCGCCCCAAGGCACCAAATAACCCAATTCCTGCTGGCTTAGCTCAATCAGGCAGAGCAGCTGATTTGTAATCAGCAGGTTGATGGTTCAATTCCATTAGCCAGCTCCACTCTTTTATGGGTTAATCGGAACTATGTTTCTTGACGCGCTAATATCTTTCTGCGTCAAGAGGCATAGTCTTTTTTATTCTATTATTGTGTATTATTTGCTGCTTTAGTATGTTTTTTACTCTACTCATAAAAAATCTTCCTATTTCTCTTGACAAATCTAGCAAAAAATTGTAAAATATGCTGTGCACATTTTGTTTACTTCCATTTTTTTGGAAGTCTTCATATGTCTAGATATCATTAATTCATAATTTGTTAAGAGCAAACCAGGTGAAAGCCTGCGACGCAAAACTGAAGGATCTACGTCATTTTAGATACGATAGCCAGTTGCCAATGCATTTGTTGTTATTCACTGGCTTTTTTGTTATTCAAAACCTTGTGAATTTCTTCAGATCAAATTGATGCTATTGTCTATTTTTAGTGGAGGCCATCTTACACAACCGACAGGTTTGTTCTTAATATCTCTCAGAACATGAGGGTTTGAATTTCAAACTTTAATGAGCGAATTTAATTCAAATTGTTTATGCTAATACTATACCATTGCATTCTGGGTTTGCTTTTATGATTTTTGCTTCTACTCGTCGTTTAATTCCAATCTCACTTCACTCAAATTGCTTATGACAATGATTAGGAGAATTTACACGTAGTTATGATAAAGCGTTTTTTCAAACTACATATATATTCAATAGTTTTATTGATTATCATATTCACCACTATGGCTTTTATAGGTTTTTCTGTCTATGCTGCTCTCACTCGCACCGTTGATTTTAATTATGCATATTTGTCTGGTACAGATGTCTTTTATCTTGAATCTACGCAACCTTCTACATATTACAAAACTTTCGCAGTTCTAACAACAACCAACTCAATATCAGTTCAAATACATAGGGACGATAAAACAAACAAAGTCCAATACACCAAGTTAGATTTGTTGGTCTTTTCTAATGGCGTCGAAGCAACATATTCTGCACCAGGGGTAACTACTAGACATACTAATGTCTCTACAAGTAGTATAAGTTATACAAATTGCTCAATAATCGAAAACATTACATATCAAACTTCTAATTATACTATAACTATTACAAACCCACCCACATCACAAGCATTGTACGTGATTGTAATTGCTCGTCCTGAGTACTATTATGAAAAAGTCGTAAGTGGTACTACAACAGGCTACACTGCCACAACACCTAACAGATATGTTGTCGACTTGTTTGACCTCGAAATGTTAAACAACGAAGAGTTATACAACTTCTATACTGACCCCAAATTGCCTATGCACAGGCAGCCCTATTACAAAAACGTTTATTTCTTAAGTGATTTTGTCGTAAACCGCGAATTGGTTATAAATTATCCTGGTTTTTTCAACCTCCTTCTTGCAAATATCACTCTAACATCGCCCTTGACTATAAAACATACGGCTGAAGGAACATTCGATATCAAAACAATGCTTGGTAAAATTAACAACACTGCAGCCAAAGTTACAATTGATACACCTAATGCCTACTATAGTGAATCAGGGAGCACGGATTCATCAAGTACTAACTTTGTTTTCACAAACGCTACTAATTTTGAAAAGAAATGTGCAATAGATTTTTCTGATCCACTGAATGTTACAGCGCTAGATTCTTTATTAATTGATTCAATTGCTTTCGTAGAAAATATTGTGCCTTATCAATTAATAAAGGATTTACTTTTACCCAACGAATATCAATCACTAGGCGTTGAATACACCTATAAATTGTACGATTCTACATCCAGCTTGCTAGGCTCTATAACAGATTTAGACATAAATAAATGGCGAAGCACATCAACTATTACTTGTAAACTAGAAGTCATTGCAAGTTTCAATGATACTACAAAATCAAAGTTTGTAGATGTTACCTTGCTAGGGACTGACGAGTCTTCAATCGCTAAAGGTCTAGCCACCGCCTATCAGTATTTGAGTGAGAAAACTGGTATTTTGCTGCCAGAAATAGATATACTCACGTCAACTACCACGAATAATTTTATTTCTTCTATTAAGCAAAAATTAGAGGCGGCAGAATTAATGCGCACTTTCTTAAATGAAACTGGCTTAACTAAAAACTTTACAATGGTCTTATCCTCCACTACACCACTTGATTTTGAATTTGGAGAAGAGCATTATAAACGAGTTGATTTGAATTATGATAGTACCACGTTAAATTATAAAATCTCTTTTAGTTCAGATCCAACAACAGCAGATTCAACTTACTATGATCTTGATTCTGTTGATTTCTTTATTGCACCACAAACCCTCCTTCTATTAGCAGGTATAGGCGAAATGAAGATTACAATCGGGTCCTCAGATGCAACAACTGATTTCTACATTTATGGCATTTCTTTTATTGAGCAACAAAGATATTTAGAGCGTATTGTTGAGACAAAATATTTGTCATCTAAAGACGCAATTGTAAATTTACTTCATATAGATTCTGGACGCATATACAGTGGGCCTTCCGATATTGCTGTCGATTATGCTTTTAATTTAGATAATATTACTTATCATTTGTACTATGTAGCGGCAGCGGATGCTGACTATCTAACGAATTTTAATAATTCATATGCTAATCGAAAAAACCATTTTGACACCTTAGTATCAAATAATCAGATAATAACTCATCCCTCAGCCCCTCCTAACGATATTACATATGATTCATTATTTAACATCAACCTAACCACTGGCGAATTGACTTTAAAGCAAGATGCCTATGTCAACGTAGCCGATGGTTATGCTCTAATAATGAAAATTGATTTTATCTATGATACTAATGTAGTTTTACCAACGGGTGTTGAGGATTTTGCAACATATCGCAAATTAACTATTCCAAAAAAGGGTTTAGGTGGTGATGAATCTACACAATACTTGCTTGGTGACACTTTTGCGTCATATTTTAATTCTTTGCCTGATGGAATGCTTATAGATTCAACTGCATCCACATACGACGCAGATGGAATACTGCAAACTACTGGATCCGCCTTCATGTTTAAACCCGATTTAAATAGTAATTTAATAGGTCTTACCATGTATATACAAAATCAGGATGAAGTTATTGATTTCTGCACTTTTGTTAACCCAGATCCAAAACACCCTTACTGGTGGCAGATAGTAATTGATATTAACAAAATTCCACCATCTAACACTATTGTGTATGTTGTAGCAGAGTTCTCTCTATATCTAACTGGCACACCAACTTTATTATCTGAACAACTATATTCATTTATTATACCAGGTATTTATAGAGTAGGTCCAGGTTTAGACTTTGAATCCACTCACTTATATCAGTATCTAATGAACGTAACCGATGGTGCTAATAACCTCTTGTATGGTCATTTTCAAGACCCTAATAGTCAAGAAAAATTTCTTCTAGTTGATTATACTTCAAAAGAGGTCGACACATTAACTATAACAAGGGCTTTACTCCTAGACCCACAATATACTGACGGAACTCCTTTACCAACTGATGGATTTAATATTAAGGGCATAGAGTTATTAACTAACACAACGAAAATGATTTTTACGAATATTCCCAAGTTTGTAAGTTTGAGCCCATTTTCCCTTATAACAAATTCTGTTATAACTGAATTAACTTTCACTAATTGCGCCTTAACTAACGCATTACTCGACACCAGGGCTCTCTATTCAGTTAATTCACTACTTAAACTTAATCTAACTAACAACCCTTCAGTAACAAGGCTCTCTAAACCCACCATCAATGGAGTCCTTGTTAACACTGATAACGGCCACAATGAAACTGAACTCGTTTTTGAGCCTTACTTTTATCGTTCTATTACAACTTTGATTCTAAGAACAACAGGTGTGTCACAAATCAGGGATATCACAACTCTACCATTTATAGTTGATTTGAATCTTGAGGATACCCCCGTAACCATGTTTTACCCTCTTAATTCACTAGAAAGACTAAAAAGAGTTTATTTAGACTGGACTATCACTTCGCGTACTGATACCCGTGTCTTCGATAGATCCCTGCCTACTGATGATACTACAGTAAGCAAATATTTCTATGCTGATGGACTCGTTAATATACCAGAATACGTAACATTAATAGTTAAAAAACTGGTATCTATTTACTACGTGCCTAGCGCTGGTGCTGCATCTACTTTAATGGAAATAGGCGAGAACAAATATATTACAAATGATGCATATGATTCTTCCTCTATTTTAAATAGTATATATGCATTTAACATTCAATATGACACAATTAAATTCCCTGGAAAAGTTTTCCATTCAAATTTACAGATTGGAACCACATATGGAACACGACAGGAAGTTTATGTAAGATATATTCTAGGTAATTTAGTTGATACTGGTCCTAAATATCTCAAGTCCAGAGCTTTTAATCATTACGGCACGGCAACAAGTGGGGATCCTCATTCCACATCCGATTTAAACCAGCTTGACGATTCAATAAAACCTTCAGTAGATGTTTGGGATAACCGATTGGTTTTTATAATAGCAGAAACAACATATAAAGGATGTAGAACATTTAAAGTGTTCCCAGTCACATTCAGGAGCGCTGCGTAATGAAAGAGTTAAAAAACAAAACTTTAATTACTTCGATCGTTACATTATTAATAGTAGTGTTCCTTGGTGTTGGTGTTTTATGGGCATGGTTCTATGAAGAAGAAACAAAAGGTATTCTGCCAACATCAACTGGCGATCTCCATGCTAAATTTGAATTGTATTCTGGACGTGATCGCATGCTCGATGGCAGATTAGACCCATTAGAGCTTACGGTTCAGGCAAACGCACCAAGAACAACCAAGTTATACCAATATTATAAAAAAACCAATGCAACTTTAACTACAGGAGTTGATGATTTTTTGAATAGTTGGTTAAGTGTTGCTGTTGGGCGCACCGTATCATTTAAGATGCTAGCTACTGTCTTAAAAGATTCTCCTAATGGTATATTCGAATTAGGATTTTCAGAAATAGCCCATTATTTTTATCTCAATCCTCTCAACTATCTTGATATTAATACTTATCCAACAACACTCTCCCCTATTGCTAATTATCTTAAAACTTTATCTAGTAACAAAGGTGATTTTAGTACTCTTATAGCAACTACTGCCTTTCAAAATTATCTAAGTCAACATGTTGCTAGACTAATGTATGTTTTGGTTGTTGACGCTGTAAGAATATATACAGACGCAAACGGTACTGAATTTTCTGCATTTAATACTGGCTACGAAAAAATGGTTAAAACAAGCGTAACATCTGAAGCCACTGATCTGGGGATTTCAACAATTACTATACCAAAATCAAACTATTATTTGCATGAGATTTCTCATTGTGAACCTATTGTCTCAAATATTTTAGTTGAGAGTGAACAACTAATAGAAGTGGATTTCCATTTAACCGCAGTCGATGAAGAAGAGGCAATTCAAGAATACCAGACCTATTTAACAAACAACAAGACAACTCTATCTGCTAGGGCTGCGTCATACATAAAAAATATTTCACCACTTTATTCCTTATTAACTACCACACAACAAAGCAACCTGTCTACTATAAGTGATAACTTTATAGATGATATGAGCCAGGTTGAAATATCATATATACTAGGTGAAATTGGTGAGCGAAAACTCTTGTTTAATATAGATCGAATAAATGCTTATATAAGATCTATTGTAGGTGGTGTTTAATGAACTCTATTAAAAAAGAAAAACAAAAACACCTAATTAAAATGATTATACCAATTTGTGCCGCCGTCTGTTTAGTTGTTATTGCAGCTATTGCAATGTCTGGATTATATGGTTGGTTTACAGAAAACAGAACACCATACGTTCAAGAATCAAACTTCTTTGTGCGAGTTGAAAGTGATCCTAATATCACTATAGATGCTCTAGATGTGAATGGTGCTCTCCTTGAAAATCCACCAACTATGATTATGCCAGGCGATTACCTGAGATTTCGTATAAATTTATTCAATCACAACACAACAGCTACAGTCAAGCGCACTTTAAATATAAAAAATCTGTTCGTGCTTTATCCTACACAAAAAGAGGTAAATTCTGTACCATTTGTTTTTGACAATGAACTCGTGAACACAGATAACTATTATATAACAGAAGGTCTTAAGTTCGATATATTAAATACAACTAATTTTTCAACACAAGCTGATCGTTACAACTTTTTCACAACATTTATGGCTCCTGCTACAAACGCCCTTAGGTATTCGATCAGGAGTACTTTTAACGCCTATTTTGGTTTAACAGAATCATCACTTTATACCACCGCACTGCAAAATGCAACATCCGCAGAAATAGTAGCCCCACAGAAAAACAACGTGCTCCCTACACCTGCTCCTTTGACCATTTCCGATATGGAATCCATTACATATTTTAGCGTCCCACCTAACACAACCGATCCAAATTCAGCAGTCAAGGTATATTTAGTGTTGTATTTTGACCCATTAATAGGTGGCACATCTAGTTTCTCAGGAACTCCTGTCTTCCTTAAAAATAGCAATCCATTCTATGGTCAAGATTTAGAATTGTATATTAATTATTCAAATGTGTAATTTAATTTGCACACAAACAATCATTAAAAACAATATTTAAAATAGTACCATTTTTAATATGCTTTACACGTTTTGGAATTTGCAATCCAAAATCCACATAGCAATTTTTGAATAATCAAATTTTTTGCGCGCTTTTCGCAGAAAACAAACTTTTTATTGCAAAATTTGTGTTTTTGTGTTAAACTTATTGAATTATTTTGATGAACAACCTTGCTGTGCTTCATTTTTATAACTAACTAATGAATGTTGGAGGGAATATTTTATAATATGAATTTAATTTTACGAAAAATTTCTGATACTGCAACTGATATACGCGCACACTGGAAACGGCCAGCCCCTAAAAATTTCATTCCATACCGCGAGATGGCAAATTATTCAATCGCTGGTTTGGGTTACAATTTTGTAGGAATATTATCATCATATTTAGGGTTAGCTGCTACTAATACTTTTATTGGATCAGTTATAGGAATAAGGCCAGTCGATATTCAAAATATGAATATTGTAATGTCTGTAATAAGTGCTCTTTTTTCACTGATACGTGGAACCATCGTAGACAACACAAAAACTAGATGGGGAAAATTTAGACCATATATTCTCTTTTTTGGACTGCCTGTTGTAGCTATAGATATTCTTTTTGTGTTCTTGCCATTTGAAACATACAGTTATACTGAAAAAATATTCTATATTATGCTTGTAAGTCTAGGACACGGTTTCTTAGCAGCCTTTTTTACCGACACATATAGTGAACTTAAATCCGTAATGTCACCAAACACAGAGGAACGTACGATTTTGATCACAATGCAATCTATGGTAATGTCCTTTGCACCCACCCTTACAAATCTTTTTGTACCCATTTTAATGGATAGCATACCAGGTAATTATACTAATGTTATAGCTTACAGATGGGTAATTGCACCTATTGCAGCCGTAGGACTTTTCTTTACACTATTTGCTGCATTTGGAACTAAAGAGCGTACTATCCTACCAAAGCAATACAAACCAAAGGTCCGCTTGGTTAAAGGAATACTACAGATCTACAAAAACAAATATTTCTGGGTTAAAAACCTACATTCATGGCTAGGCTTTTTGGAGGGTGCGTTTGGCGCCTTGTTTGGTTGGATGTTTATATACTATCTGCAAGATATGCTAATGATGGGACTGGTCCAGACTATAAATGGTGTAGCAGGTGGCATTTGCATGCTGATAACTCCTTATGTATTACGGCGCATGGGCAATAGACGCATGCTCTTAATGGTTAATATTTTAAACGTACTATTTGTTACACTAATTTCGCTCACATTCAAATTGCCTGTAATGTATTTTACCTTTAACTGGTTAAATACTTTCTTGAACATGTTTTATATTGTAGGCGACCCAGTTATGCATTGTGAAGTAAAGGATTATCAGCAGTACTTATCAGGTGAGAGACTCGACTTTCTTTTTGGATCCGCTAACATAATTGGCACACCCATAGGTATATTATCAGGCATGGTAATTCCACGAGTTTATGAATCAATGGGGCTTACTACAAATTATGATGTTTTATATGATCCTGCTGTACGCGATTCTATGTTTAAGATTCTCTGCTATTTATCTGTAATCGGCTCGATCATGAATTTGCTGCCTTTATTATTCTATGATTTAACGGCTATCAAACACAGAAATATAATTAAGGTGCTAAGATTAAGAGCCATGTTTAATGATTACATTTCTGAAAATGGCGACGTCCCTGCCGATATGATTAAAACTAATATTGAACAAATCCGCGAAGCACATAAATACGCATCAATGGAAAGACCCAATTTAAAACAAACAAGGAGTAATTTTCTTACACTATTAAAAACAAAACGTGGTGACACAACGTCTTCTGGTGCACATTGGAAGTCAATTAGAACTGCTTTTCTAGACATTTCCAAAGCTAAGGATCTATATGACGAAATTGACACAGCAAATATCGTATTAAATGAGTTGAACAAGTTCTCTACTAAGGAATTTGAGACTAAGGTTGAACTAGCTAATCAAACCCTCGAATACTCTTTTAGCGATGTATTAAATATTCCCAATAAAATTTTAGATGACGCAAAAAACATACAATTGCCTGATCGTAAGGAATTAATAGCTACTGCTAAGAGAAATCATGCATCAGATAGCAATATAGCCGAAATTCTAAAAACTATTGATAAAGATTACAGAGAACAAGCAATGCTTAGACGTTTTCAAATCAATCGTGCAAAAGGCCTTTTGAAAATGCGAAATCTCTCTCTCAAATATTATCCAAATGGATTAACCGTACCAGACCCACAGGTTTATAAAGATGCACAAAACATGCCTGCCTCAAATAATAATGAGCGGAAACTCAAATTCAAAGCTCTAAAAGCAGCTGAAAGCGCCATAAATCTTTATCACAGAACTGCCGAAGTATATATAGATGCACAAAACCTAATTCAACATAAAAGGGCTTATCTGGCCTTTCCTGAAATTGCAGAGCGTTATGAAGAAGCTTGCAAAATTGTCGATGAGCAAGAGAAATTGCGCCTCGAAAAAGAAGAGCAAGCAAAAAATGAAAAACGCGCGGAACTAGATAGAGTACGAGCCGAGCGCTTTGCAAAATTTTCACCAGCAAAGCAAGCGCGTATCTTAAAAAAGCAAGCACTAAAGGATGAAATGGAGAGACAAAAGAAAGACTCTGAACCGGTTGATTCTAAGGAATCAGACGACTTGCAAGATTCTAATATAACAGTTGATGAAAATGTAATCATAGATGCTGAAAAATCAACCACTGATGTGACAGAAGAAACTAGTCAAATCTCGACATCTGAGCCTGACTCTGATAATAATCGTAAAGATTCTAACACTAATAATGAGGAGAATAAATAATCATATGAAAAAATTAACTATCATTTCAATTCTTCTTATCTTAACAATAATATTGTCAGTTAATTTAACATCTTGCGCAAAACCGATTTCAATAGAAGAAGGATTGAAAGCTTTTGATGAAGCTTTACTTAACTCACTAAAGGCTGAACTCTACTACATTAAAGAAAAAATTAATGACGATGGTAGTGATGACAACTTTCCTAAATATTTCAACGAGAAGTTCATAAATGTATATGGAGAATATAAGGAAACAGAAAAGGATTCGGGAGAATATGCCGCTGTAAAAGACGAGAATGGAAGAATTAACGATTTCACAATATTTTTTAAAGAAAATATTAATGTTAACTCATCAGAAGTTATGTTAAAGCGCATTTTCGTTGGACTCTCACCATCATCAAAAAAGAATGATTCTAAATATTATTTGTTTACTGAAACTAAAAAAGATAATGTCGACGACTACACTCGAAACATACAGGAAATGACGCCTTATGAATTCTTTGATAGCGATTCATTTGCCCCATATAAACTTAGGGTGTTTTTAAAAGAGCTCCTTAGACTAGATCATTCTGATATGCTTTTTGTTAGCAAAGATCCTGCTATAAAAAACGGAGTAGGCATTACACTTAAATTCAATATTTCGGATGAATATTTGGAAAATTATAAGAATGAATTCGGAACAGTATCGAGATTGTCTGGTAATAAATATGTTAAAGTAGAGATTATTAATAACAAAATTTCCCAATTAACTGTATTTCGCGATGGTAAAATCAAAAACACGGATGCTACAATCGAGGTAGAACCTTACACTTTAAGTATAACATATTTAGGGCCTATAATAAAAATGCCAAAGTATGACAGATCCGACTGGTACAATGATTCATTAATGTAAATTTTAAATGGTCACCTACTCCCCGTGTAAACTAATAATGCTTCTGCAAAGTTTTATTTACATTTTAAATAGCACTTTAGAGTTTGACAGAGTAGCGCATTATATTCTATACTTAATATATAGTTATATAACATTACTTTGGGTGATTGTTAAAACCACAGAAATTTATTTTATACTTAGTTTTGTTTTCTTTGTGTGAAGTTTTAACAGTGCCTATAGAGCTGAATTTAACTACTATACTTGTATATTAAAGAAAACAACAAGGAGAACATTTAATGAAAGTAATTTTGTCTGTAGACATTCAAGGACACGGCAAACGCGGCGATATAGTTGAAGTTAATGAAGGTTACGCACGCAACTATTTATTGCCAAAAAAACTCGCTATTGAGGCAACAAAGGGAATTATAAACGAATATAATCAAAAACTCGAAAGAGAACGTAAGTTAATTAAAGATGAAAAAGATCGTGCTATAGAATTAGGAAAAACTTTAGAATCTACAATAGTTACTATTAAAGTTAAATGTGGTGAAGGGAAACTATATGGTAGTGTAACATCTCAAGACATTGCAAACGCCCTGCATCTTTTAGGATATGATATAGATAAGAGAAAAGTTATACTAAAGGATCCAATCAAAGCCACTGGACTATATAGTGCAGATATTAAACTACATAAGGAAGTTAATACAAAAATTAAATTAGATATTGTACCCGATAAAAGCTAGAATTTTCTTGCAGACAGCTTATATGATGACTCTTAATCTATAAGGTTACAGACTCTAGATTCGAATAAAACTACTATAGGCTATATTGTGATTAAAATTATTTTTATAGTCAATACTTATATTCTGTTTATATAGGTGTGTTATGTCATCGCAAATTCCAGTTATCATGTGTATAGGGTCAACAAGTATTATCGGTGATTCACTAGGTCCACTTGTTGGTGATATTTTGCGATACAAACACCATGCTAAAGCATACATTTACGGCAGTTTAAAAAGACCTATTAATGGTATTAACTATCGTGAATATTTGGAATATATAAATTTTATGCATTCTAATCCATTCATAATAGCTATCGACGCCTGTGTTGGTAGTGAAATTGATATAGGACAAGTCAAAATTTCAAAAAGTGGTATCAGGGCTGGTGCCGCATTAAAAAAGCCTTTTTCTCGGATTGGAGACATAGGCATTGTGGGAGTTGTCGCACTTAAAGCAGAAGACAATTTAAAAACTTTATCTGCTGTTAATATGGAAAACTTGATCGATATATCATTAGCTGTTGCAACACGCGTGATTAAATTACTCGATGCCTGGTTTAAATTGCAGAAGTAACTATTAAGCGAGGGTCTCTGTTTATTAACTATAATGCTATCTTTTTTTTAATCAGAACTCAATTTAAAATCACTATATTTGGAAAATTTATATGAGAATTGCTTTCATTTTACAATTACAATAGATTGTCACTATTTTTTAATTTCTAAATTACAAATTCGGTTTTTCAATGGCTGCAAGCATTTTGTTATGAATATTAGACCATTGAACACGCGCCTTTTAGCATTTCTACATAAGCGGTGTCTTTTTTGCGCGATTTTACATTTAAGGTGTTGATTGCCTCTATCAAACCATTAGTATAAAATTTAAAAAATCTTGTTTTAAAAAAGATCAAAAATTAGATATACTCCTTCTTTACATATAATTTTGAAAAATTCCAAATTTTAACAACAAACACAAATACAATCTTTGTAGTTAAATTAGTTTGTGAATTTAAGAGAGTTAGTGTATATTTAGTTAAATAGAGGCCTTTCAGCCTTACAAAGCATTATTTTACCATTTGTTATGCACTTTCTCTGCAAAACCAATTAACCCATCAATGTTTATCTTTGTATTGTCATCTAAAACAACATATCCACTAAATTTACCAAATACCTGATGCGACACCATTGCAAGAATGCCAATGTTTACTGGACCTGCTTTGTCATATATAGGTTCCATTGTCAATTCCACACGATTGTCTGATGAAGTAATCCGCCAGGGGCGCATAAAATCGTCGCGACCTGCCTCGTCAGCTGGAATTGTGAATTCAACATCTTCAGTTTTATGTGCTTTGCCATTAATGAAAATCATATTTTCAGATGCAGCAGAAGTATTACCAAATCCACAACCTAGATTCCATGCAATTATATCACCAGATGGAAGTTTTTCACTAAGACTACACCAATACCATGTGGATTCATATGGCCAGACTCCACGCCCCCAGTCTAAAGTGCCGAATGCGTCCTTAGGCTCAAAAACAATTTTTTCCGAACCAATCATCACGACACCTGACGCTTTCATAGCGTTAATTTTCTGATTGTAATAAAAACAACCAGCTTTATCAAATGGAGTTGCAATTACCATTGAATCTGTTGGAAAATCAGTTAGTTTTATATGAAATGCAAGATCAACCTTTTCCTTGCCAAATTTTGGGAATCTCCCATCTAATATTCTAACGTTTCCATCATTTGCAAAAATTACTTCTGTACTACCACTCTTATATGAGACATTTCCTTTCACACTAGTAGAAGGCATTTTCAATTTTCCCATTGGGAATGGTTTTATACTAGAAACTTTTTCACTTTTCTTTTTTTCAAAATTAACTATTGAACAACTTGCGAGAGCTATATACCCACAATCCGAAATGGTTAAATCTAATGAGTTTTTTTGATCTGTTATAATATAATAGTCCCATTCTTTTATTCGCGCCCTTGGAGCTGTTATGTCATTTCTTGAATAATTCCAAATCAGCTTTCTTGCAAATCCTGGTTCTTTTATGTTTCCATTTTCCAATAGTTTTTGTGGCACAGTAACTTCATGCATGATTCTCATCTGGTATCACCTCTCTATTAAAGCTCAAAATCTTTTTAATTAATATCTTTGAATAATACTAAATTTTGAATGTCGGGTTTTAGTTCGCCCTTTTCAATCCTTTTGACAATTTCTACAACTTTTTTATTATATGGTACTTCCAAATTTGCCGCTCTTGCATAATCACAGACAACACCATTTATAGCATCAATTTCACATGGTTTATTTCTCTTAAGATCTTGTAGCATGCTAGCAGTTATAGATCTATGCTTCTTTATTGCTAATGGTATTATCATTAAACCTATCTTTTGTTTTATTTTTGATGAGTAGTCTAACAATTTTACAATATCCTTACCTTGAATTTTTGCAAATTTAATGCCGTTTGCGTGCCCTACCATAATACATTCTTTTATTATTTTCTGAGCATACAATCTGCTTACTTTGTTATCAGCAATCTCACCAAAATTCATTCCAGTTAATGCGGATAAACCAGAGAAAGCGCTATTTATTAGCAGCTTAGTAAATCTCGCACCTATAAAATTATCATCTATCTCAACACGTCCCATTGTTTGCAAGAGCTTTTTAACTAATTGCATATCCTTATCTTGCACACTACCTATAGAACCTAAAGAAAAAGTGCATGCGTCAATGTCAGATGTTAATTTGCAAACTCCTGGCTCAATCATTTCAGCACCCCATGCTATCGCACAACCTATCGTACGATCAGCACCTATTACACTCGCCACTCCATATTCTGGAATTCCGTTTTGAATGGTACATATTATTCCGTCATCTTCTAAAAAACCATTTAATTTTACTACTGTGTCGTGGTTATTAATCACTTTAGTGGTTAAGAAAATCACATTATATTTCCCCTGCATCTCATCAGGTGTAAGTGCGTGAACCTTAACTTGTAAATCTATCTTTCCTGTAATGTGTGCTCCACTATTATTAAGTTCCGCTACATGTGCCTTGTTATGATTTATTAAATCTACTGTAAAACCTGCTTTCGTTATAAAAGCGCCCAACACTGTACCTAAAGAACCTGCACCATAAATTGCTATTTTTATCATTTTATCACCTAATCGTATCCATAAAATAAACTCTCATTTGCAATTCAAAAATTTAAGTTTAAATAGGCTTAATTCTTTGAATTGATTATATGCAAATGTATTTGAAAACTAAAAATATCAAAGCAAATGCATTTTAAGATTGTTTTTTTACTATATAATTATATCATGCATATTATATTGAGTCAATATTAAAATCAATAGCCCCCATCTCTTGCAAGTCACAAATTAGAAATTTTTTGTTTAATCCTCCATCTTGTGTTAATAATTAATTCTCAAAAATTAAATTATTACTAAATCTTAGTACAAAATTTAAATTATCTAATATCTATTTTTCAAAATAATCGATTTTTATCTCTCTTAAATGCAAATATCTTGACAATTCAGTAATAAATAATATATACTAAATATACTGCAGTTTGCGCTATGGTTGCTGCAAGTGCGAACATCCCGAGGAACGACCTATGAGATCTAGACGATTGGCGGTTTTGGATATCGGATCCGATGTAATTACCCTAATTGTACAAGACAGCAAAAATGCTAACAATATTCTTTTTAAAGGATCAAAAACCTATGCTGGATATGGGCAAGGTTGGTTTTTCAATGAGGAAGGTTTATTTAATTCACTTCGTTCGCTAATTAGAGAATGCAGAATAATAGCAGGTGCTCCTGAACATATTCTTATAGGTGTTCCTGCGGAATTTTCAACTGCAATTTGCAAAAATATTTCTACTTCATTCTATTCTAGACGCGAAATTACAAGCGATGATATCGATAGCTTGTTATCTCGTGGTGATGTCTACAAAAAACATCCCACTTACAGATCAGTTTGCCATTTCCCTGTTAATTATCTTTTAGAAGATGGCATAGAGACTATGTACCCAGTTGGTAAAACCTCTAGCACACTAGCTGCCACGGTTTCATATGTTTTAGCGGATCGCCGTTTTATTGACTTTTTTAACGCAATTGCAAATGTATTAAACACAAAATTTGAATACACTTCTTCAGTACAATCCGAAATCTTGCATATAATCCCCCCTGATGTGCGAGATGAAGGAATACTTTTATTGGATATTGGTTATATCTCCTCTGTTTTAGCCTACGCTAGAGGCGATGGAATTGTTCATATGGCTTCTTTTTCACTGGGGCTCGGACACATTGCAGGTTATTTATGGCAATATATAGATATGCCTTTTAATCATGCATTAGCTTTATCACATAAATTAAATTTAAACCTTTTTTCAGACGATGATGACACATACTCAATAGCGATTAATAATAAGTCGTATGTTTACAAAATCAAAACTGTCAATGAAATTGCTTGTTATGCACTTAATTTGATTACAAACACTGTTAAAAACGCGCTCTTGAGTGCATCTGGAATTATACCCACATACACACCAATTTTATTAACAGGCTCTGGCATATCAGACGCAATAGGAGCGAAAGAGTTTATTTCTAAAGAGACATCTAGACATGTCACTATAATTAAGCCCTCTTCAATACAATTTGACAAACCATCTCAATCATCTATGGTGGGATTATTGCGAGAACAAAATCGAATATATCAAAAACAAAAATCAAATATAAGAAGATTTTTTGAATCTTTTTGGAGGAAAAAATAATGCCTGTAGGAGTTGCTAATATTAAGGTAATAGGTGTAGGCGGCGCTGGCAATAATGCTGTAAACCGAATGATCCATGCTGATGATAATATCAAAAACGCTACATTTATTGCTGCAAATACAGATTTACAAGCCCTATCATTGTCTTTAGCATCAGTAAAAATCCAATTAGGAGCTACTTTGACAATGGGCCTTGGCGCTGGTGCTGATCCTGAGGTTGGCAAACGTGCTGCTGAAGAAAGTATTGATGAAATCAGAGAAAGTATTCGTGATGCAAATCTTTTGTTTATAACCGCAGGTATGGGCGGCGGAACTGGAACTGGTGCTGCACCCGTAATTGCTGAAGTGGCAAAAGACCTTGGTATTCTAACAATAGCTGTAGTAACTAAGCCTTTAAATTTTGAAGGCAAGATTCGCATGGAAAACGCAATTGCTGGCATAAACAAGCTTAGAGAATGTGTTGACACCTTGTTAGTAGTCCCCAATGAAAAAGTAAGCGCTTTTGTAGCAGAACATACATCGCTCCTAAAAGCATTCCATATAGCCGACGATATTCTAAGACAAGGTATTAAAGGTATTTCTGATATAATTTCTACTCCCGCACTTATTAACTTGGATTTTGCTGATATTCGCACAATCATGAAAAACAAAGGAAATGCGCATATTGGTACAGGCCGGGCAAAAGGCGAAAATCGAACGCTGGACGCTGTGCGACAGGCAGTACAAAGCCCATTACTTGAAACCAACATACAAGGCGCTACGGGAATAATAGTGTACGTTTCTGGGGGCGAATCACTAACACTTGATGAAGTAAACGAAGCAGTAGGTTTAGTTCGTGAAGTTGTAGATGAATCTGCAAATATAATATGGGGTGTAGGTATCGATATCGCATTAGAAAACGATGTGGCAATTACCATTATTGCAACTGGATTTGGTACTAAACCCGAAACACGCTTTATATCAAAACCAATTTTCTCTGAACCACAACCTATCCCACAATTAAAAGAACGTATGGACCTGTGGTACGGTGGCAGCGAATATCCTCATGGTGCTCCTATACCTACAATGCAACAACCACCTCCACAACCGCAACAACCACCTGTTCAGCAATTTTCAAAACCAACCACTCCTCCTATGCAAACTGGAGGCGGCGGCATTTTGGAAAATGAAACTGAAACTATCCAATCATCTAGAATTGACGTTCAGTATAATTATGAGATTCCAGAATTTTTAAAACGTTTGCAAGACGAAAAAAATCGTAATCGTTAATTATATTTTTATTCTAAACTATATATAAGGTTGCTATTTCTATTATCTATTATGTTAACTTAGACGTTTGTATATTTCAATATTTTTATAAATCCTCACATTGTGAGGATTTTTTTTCGAAAATTGACGAATTATGTTGATGGTTTTTCTAAACTGGTTTGCAATTTATTATTTAATTTGCCAAGTTGCCGAAATTATTATGAAAGAGCGCTACACTACCTTTCAATCATTAATAGCCGCATTTGGAAGAGCTCTCATCGACACACTTTTTCAATATTTCTCTGTGTATACGGTGATTATTAAATTGTTATCCTCTCTTTTTGCTGTGGTTGTTTTAAAGTGGTATTCATTTCAGTTTAAAAATCTGTTTGTCACATTTTTGGCGTTTATGACTATAAAACTAGCATTCATCGGCAGTCAATACATGTTTGGAAATGCACTTCCTTCTTCAATAGCCACCTGCGCTGGAATTATAATTGTGCTCTCTTCTATTAGATATCTATTCAGATATTTGTATAACTTTATATACACTAAAAAACTTTTGCTTAATGTTTGTCTGGTGTTTGATTATGGCGAAGTTTCATGCACTGGTTATTACGATACTGGAAATCGCTTGTATGATGATTATAACAAGCCTGTAGTAGTAATTCATAATAAATTAGTAGAGAAGTTGCAACTAGAACATGTAGGCCGCATTGCGACAAAAACCGTGAATGGAATTAAAATTCTACCATTAGTCGATCTAAAAATTAAGGTATATTATAATGAAAGTGTGCATAGAGTATATGAAGTGCGCGCCGCTGTAAGCGATTATTTAAAATCACAGCATGATATCATTTTGCATCGTGACATGGGGGAGATATAGGATGTTTAAAATAGTTAAAAAACTTAAAATCTTTATAGCAAATATAGTTAAGTATTTAAAAGATTCTACTGGCGAGGATGGCTCATCAATCGACTATATGATATCCCTACCAACACCCTTATGCCCTGAAGAGGAATCCGAAATGATATCGCTAAATGAATCTGGGAATACAGACGCTCGGAACACTCTCATTGAACATAATCTAAGACTTGTTGTATATATTGCTAAACGTTTTGACAATACAGGAATGGACTTAGAAGAGCTAATTTCAGTCGGCACTTGGGGGCTAATTAAAGCTGTTAAATCATATAATTCTGAAAAGAAGATTAAACTAGCTACATATGCGAGCCGATGTATTGAAAACGAAATTCTCATGTTTTTAAGAAAGATGGTGAGAATAAAAAATGAAGTTAGTATAGACGAGCCTATTAACTCAGATAACGAGGGGCACAAACTTTTATTGAGTGATATTCTGGGTACGGATGGTGAACAAATATATTTAGACTATGAGTCAAATGATGAAACTGCAACCTTAAACGAGATATTCTCAACTTTGGAAAAAAGAGATAAGAAAATTATATGTATGAGGTATGGTTTATATGGTATAGAAGAAAAAACTCAAAAAGAAATTGCTGATCAAATGCATATTTCTCAATCATATATAAGCAGACTAGAAAAGCGCATAATAGAAAAATTAAGAAAAAACTTTTATGACAAAGTGAAATACTAACTCTGCGCCAGGTTATATATCTTACACATACTATAGATTTTGCATTATTCACAATCCTTAATAATAACATTCATTTGTAAATTAAAAAACTTTTATTTTCTTTTTTATTTGTAATAGCTCCATTTTGCTAAATAATTTTAATGGTATATCTATGTTAAACGAATCGAGTAAAATTTTAATATCTCCTTCCCTAATATTTGAAAATCTATATTGTTGTCGACTTAATTCTTCAATTTTCCAATTCTCTAGTGCAGTTTGTATCCGATCGAAATTCATTCCCATTGACCAATGTGGTGTTTTCTTTTTTGTCTTGGCCTTTCTTTTATCTGTAATATTTGAAGCATTTATCTCTGAATCACGAATTTTCTTTTGAATTATACAAAGAAGTAGCAAGGCTATCACGCAAGTCAGAAGGTGCGCCGCAATATCATCATAATTGCGCACATAAAAAGGACGCATCTCTAATGTCTTTTTCATTATACAAAATTGATTTTCAATTTCAGTAAAGCTTCTGTATTTTTCAATAATAGTTTCGTCATCCATGTTGATTTCTGAGGTTATAATCTGATAATATCCAAAATTCCTCTTAAAATCTTCAACTTTTTTTAAATCTATTAGTGCATTTAACTCATTTGAATTAAATAGCTCGCCTGTATCAGAATTCAATATGTCTTTACTTAAAAATCGCTTTATCCCTTTAATTTGTGTTCGATTTATTTTGAAAGCTTCTGTTGATTCACTACATTTAGTTAACAATTTAAAATAGCTTTCATTCTCATTTTTAGATCTATTTGCATAATCTTCACTCCAATATACTAAAACTTTTTCTGTTATTATTCGTTTATTTTTGTTTTCATCTAAAACTTCCCTTTCCACTATACGACTCTTGTATTTGAATCCATCACCTATATAAGTATAACCATCTTCCGCATATGTCCATTCACGTTCAGCAGCTTTACTTTTTAATAAGCTTTTAGATACAATATAACCATGTCCGAGATCAAGAAGATGTACTAGATTAGAATATACACATATACCACGATCCCCTATTAATATAAATCTCGAAAGATCAAGTCCATCTATTGTGTTTTTTAATGAATGTTTTAAAGTTAAATGATCAAGTGTATTGCCAGGAAACGCCTCTACCAAAATAGGCAATCCATTTTGATCCATAAAAAGGCCCATTTGAACTATTGGGAGTTTGCGTTCTTCTTTGCTTATTCCTATTTTACGCATGCCATATCCAATTACATTTCCACATTCATCCAACACATCTTCATCTTCCTCATCTATTTCAAAATAAAAGTTTGTAGTATCATAATAAACAACTTCCGTAATACGTCCTGCTTTTTTAATCACGGATCTTCACGGCATCAGTATACCTAGTTAATATAAGAAACAAAAGTCAAAAAATCCCAATTTAATTTGAAAAATCCAATATAATTCACAACATATTTCCTTTCAACCCAATTT